>JBPCOR010000074.1:0-6984 GCA_051000035.1 Mycobacteriales bacterium
CGCGAAGACAACGACGCAATCCATGGCTCTGCCCTGCTCGCGACAGAGCTGCTGCGCCTGGGCAGTCCCGCAGCGCTAGCACCCGCAAGCTCCCTGCGCGCGCGCGCCGGCACGCACTACGAACTGCTCGTCGCCTCCCACATGACCGCCTGGGACGACGTGTTCGCACACGAGCTGCTGCGACGAGTGGACCTGGGCGCTGTCCTCGTCATCGACGGCACGAGTGGCCACAAGGACCCGGACGCGGCCCTGCATCGACCCTGGCCTGGCGTCCTCGCTGACCGGCTGGGGTTCCGATCCACCGGGCTGCGAACGAACTCGGGCGGCTATCCGGTAAGCAGCTTCGGGGCTCCGGTCGGACGATTTCCCCTCGTCGTCGCCGAACACGAGTTCTCCGACCCGGCGTGGTCCGCGATCGATCACCTGCGGATGCCGGACCACGAAGCGGCGCCCTGCGTATGGACCCGGAGTTTCGGAGAAGGGAAGATTTACCTCGTCGCCGGACCGCTCGGCCCGGCGATGGTGCACGACCCGCAATCCCGCTACCTGGCCCGGCAGATTCTCTCCGATGCTTCACCACTCGACGTCCGGCTCAGACCCCTGAGCGAGAAGACCACAGCGCTCGCGGTCCGCGGCGAGAATCTCGACGCCGTAGGCGTATTCGCGCCTCCCGTCCACGCCCGGCGTGGCCAGCCACTGCGAATTGGGGTGCCATCCGGTGAATATTTCGACGTGTGGAGCGGGACCGTGGTGCAGCCTGACGGCGGCGGCGAGTGCGTGCTCCGAGCGCCCGATGGAATCGCGTTGTTGACCGGCAGCGGTCTCGCGCCTACAACGGCCGATTGAACCCCCACCGATCGTTCACCGCCTCTGCCGCGAAGCACCGCGACTGGGGTAGCCGTGCATGCCGCCTAGCAGGGGGGTCGGCGCGGGGCGCAGGAAAGGGACAACCCAGTGACAGGGCGGACATGCGTGACGTCCCCGGCCGCAACGGCATGCTCGCCGTCGTCGGCGTCGACCAGCAGCCGGCCGTCGGCGTCGACGCCGGTCGCCGTACCGGCGAGGTCGGATCCGCCCGGCAGGCTCACCCGCACGGCGCTGCCGACGGTGTCGCAGCGGGCGGTATAGCCGGCCCGCAGTCCGGCGGCGTCGGCATCGCCGTCGGCGTCAAGGAGGCGGTAGTACTCCCGCCCGATCGACCGCAAGATGGCGCGCAGCAGGGTGTCGCGGTCCTCGCAGGCCGCGCCTTCGACGGCCAACGAGGTGGCCGCGTCGGGCAGTTCGTCGACCCGCGTCGAAACATTCAGGCCGATGCCGATGATCAGCGCGTCGCCGTCGGCTCGGGACAGGATGCCGGCGGCCTTGCGCCGGGCCGGGCCGAGCAGGACGTCGTTGGGCCACTTCAACCGGGCGGGCAGCTCGCCGACCTCGGTGAGCACATCGGCGACGGCCAGCCCGGCGAGCAGCGGCAGCCAGCCCCATCGGGCCGGCGGGAGCTGCGGGCGCAGGAGCACCGAGAACGTGAGACCGGCGCGCGGCGGAGCGATCCACACCCGATCCAGGCGGCCGGCCCCGGCGATCTGTGACTCGGCGACCAGGACGGTGCCGTGCGCCGCGCCGGCGGTGGCCGCGGCGGCGAGATCGGCGTTCGTCGATCCGGTCTCGGCCACCACGTCGATCGACGACCACGGCGACCCCGGCCGGATCAACGCGCGGCGCAATCCGGTCTGCGACAGGGGCGGCCGGTCGAGGTCGGAGTACGGGCCGGGCACGTGGCTAGGGTACGTGGGGTGACGATCCCGACCCCGACCGACGATGTACCGCCGGACGCCGACATCCACACCACCGCCGGGCGTCTCGCCGATCTGCACCGTCGTACCGAGGAGGCCGTCCACGCCGGCTCCGCCCGCGGGGTCGAGACACAGCACTCCCGCGGCAAGATGACCGCCCGCGAGCGGGTGGAGGCGCTGCTGGACGACGGCTCCTTCGTCGAGACCGACGAGCTGGCCCGGCACCGGTCGGTCAATTTCGACCTGCCGAGCAAGCGTCCGTACGGCGACGGGGTGGTCGCCGGTTACGGCACCGTGGACGGCCGCCAGGTCTGCGTCTTCAGCCAGGACTTCACCGTCTTCGGCGGCAGTCTCGGCGAGGTGTACGGCGAGAAGATCGTCAAGGTCATGGACCTGGCGCTTCGGACCGGCCGCCCGATCATCGGCATCAACGACGGCGGCGGCGCCCGCATCCAGGAAGGGGTCGTGGCGCTGGGGCTGTTCGGTGAGATCTTCTACCGCAACACCATCGCCTCCGGCGTGATCCCGCAGATATCGCTGGTGCTGGGGCCGTGCGCCGGCGGGGCGGTCTACTCCCCCGCGCTGACCGACTTCGTCGTCATGGTGGATGAGAAGTCGCACATGTTCATCACCGGCCCGGACGTGATCAAGACGGTGACCGGCGAGGACGTCGGCTTCGAAGAGCTCGGCGGGGCGCGCACGCACAACACGAAATCCGGCGTGGCGCACTACATGGCGAGCGACGAGGCCGACGCATTCGACTACGTGAAGGCGCTGCTGTCCTACCTGCCCAGCAACAACCTCGACGAGCCCCCGACCTACGACGTCGACATCGACGCGGGCATCAACGACGGGGACGCGTTCCTCGACACATTCGTCCCCGATTCGCCGAACCGGCCCTACGACATGCACACCATCGTCGAGCACGTGCTGGACGACGGCGAATTCTGCGAGGTGCAGCCGATCTTCGCGCCCAACATCATCTGCGGCTTCGGCCGGATCGACGGCCGCAGCGTCGGCATCGTCGCCAACCAGCCGCTGCAATTCGCCGGCACGCTGGATATCGACGCCTCGGAGAAGGCCGCGCGATTCGTGCGCACCTGCGACTGCTTCAACATTCCGGTGCTGACCTTCGTCGACGTACCAGGATTCCTGCCCGGCACGTCGCAGGAATGGGACGGCATCATTCGCCGCGGCGCCAAGCTGATCTACGCCTACGCCGAGGCGACGGTCCCCAAGGTCACGGTCATCACCCGCAAGGCCTACGGCGGTGCGTATGACGTGATGGGGTCAAAGCACCTCGGGGCCGACGTCAACATCGCGTGGCCGTCGGCGCAGATCGCCGTGATGGGGGCCCAAGGAGCCGTCAACATCTTGTACCGCCGCGAGCTCGCCGCCGCGGAGGATTCCGACGCAGTCCGCGCCGAGCGGATCACCGAGTACGAGGATACCTTCGCAAACCCCTATGTAGCAGCCGATCGCGGTTACGTCGATTCGGTGATCCCACCGAGCTACACCCGCAAGTACGTGATCAGCGCGCTGCGCATGCTGCGGACCAAGCGCCAGACGCTGCCGCCGAAGAAGCACGGCAACATCCCGCTGTGAGCGATACGGGCATTGCCGCGTGCCGTCGGCTGCGCATCGTGCGGGGGGATCCGACGGCCGAGGAGATCGCCGCCGTGGTGACCGTGCTCGCCGCCCGCACGGCCGACCAGTCCGCTCCAGCCGCTGCCGCGCCGGATCGGTCATCGGCGTGGCTGGATCGCGCGGTGCTGTGCGGCGCCCCGTCACGGCCGGGCCCGCACGGGTGGCGGCGTTCGGCCCGCCCACGCTGAGCACCGACCGGGCGGCGCCGCCTGGAACGCCTCGCCTGTGACGGCGTGACTGCGCTCCGCAATCGAGGTGCCATTGGTGGGCGCCCGATGCGGAGCAGGCTATGGTGCACGCCGCCGGCGTATGCCAGGCTGCTGGCGACACTGACCGCCCGGCGATCGGAGACCAAACAGATGCGACGCACCCGAATCGCGGGCGGACTCGGCTCAGCGGCCGTATCCGCCGTCGCCCTCAGCCTCGCCGTCGGCGGCCCTGCCTCCGCGGCGGGTGTCCCGCCCCCGGCCGTCATCCATGTCGGGCAGATCGACCGCCAGGACATCGCGCCGCAGCCGAACTCCGAGCCGGACACCGTCACCGAACCCGACGTCGCGGTGTCCCCGGTCAACCGCAGCATCGCCGTTTCGGTGGCGCAGGACGGCCGGTATCTCACCGGCGGCGCGGTCACCAACAACTACTCGTGGACCCACGACGGCGGCCGCACCTGGCACCACCGGCCGCTGCCGCACCTGTCCAAGCCGCAGGGCGGCGCGTTCGACGGCGCCTCCGACCCGGTCGTGGCGTTCGGCCCGGACGGAACGGTCTATGCCGCCAGCCTGCTCACCAGCGCGACCTGTCCGAACGCCGTGGCCGTGTCGAAATCGACCGACGGCGGCCGGACGTTCGGCGGCCCCGTCATCGTCGACTCCGACCCGACCTGCGACAACAGCCACACCGATGACAAGGAGGAGATCGCGGTCGACACCTCGCGGACGAGCCCGCACCACGGCCGCGTCTACGTCTTCTACACCTCGATCTCTGACGGTACGGGCAGTGCGCCGGCCGGCTCGCCGCAGATCGTGCGCTGGTCCGACGACCACGGCAGGCACTGGAGCGCCCCGGTGCGGGTGACGGCGCCGACGTACTTCACCCAGGGCGCGCAGCCGATGCTGCAGGCCGACGGCACGATCACGATCTCCTACTTCGACTACGGCACCTCCAGCGCCGAGAAGGACGCGACCGGGCTCGCCCCGCACGGCGCCGGTGTGACCCCGCACGCCGCCGGGGTCGCCCCGCACGCCGCCACGGCTCCGGTCATCTACAAGATTCGGGCCCGCACGTCCTACGACGGCGGCGCGACGTGGACCGGCGCCGCGCACATCTCCAGCTACATCGGCTACGGCCCGGGCGACGTGCGCTGCTGCATCCCACCCGGAACGGCCGACCCGGTGACCGGCCGGATGTACGCCGCATGGAACGGCGTCGACCCGAGCAAGGTCTTCCTGTCCTACTCCGACGACGGCCGGCACTGGTCCCCGGCGAAGCAGGTCAACACGAACTACAAGGCAAACCTCACCCACGTCAACGTCGATGTCGCGGCGTACGGCGGCAAGGTCTTCGTCTTCTACGGCACCCGGGATCAGGACCGGCAGTCCGGCCGCTACGTCCAATATCAGGTCTCGACGTCTTATGACAAGGGCGCGACCTTCGGCCCGGCTGTGTCACTCGGCCCGGCGGCGAACCTGAAGTACGCGGCGATCGGCAGCGGCAAGCCGTTCCCCGGCGACTACATGGGCAGCGCGGCGACCAGCGGTCGGCTCTACCTCGCCTGGTGCGTCTCGTCCCGGCCGAAGGATCCGACGGCGACGTATCACCAGGTCGCCTACGGCGCGGTCCTGCGGTTCTGATCGGATCCGTGCCGACCGTCACCGCGGCCGCGCTCGGCGGGCCGCGCTGCGAGCTCGGCGAGGGCCCGATCTGGCACGCGCAGGCCGGCGAGCTGCTGTGGGTCGACATCCTCGGCAAGGCGCTGCACCGCGCGACGCTCTCGGCCGCCGGTGAGCTCGGCGACGTCCGCACGACCGACGTGGGCGGGCACCTCGGCGCGGTCGTGCCGGTCGCGTCCGGTGGCGTCCTGCTGGCCCTGGCGCAGGGCTTCACGCTGCTCGCCGACGACGGCACCATCACCGGCCTGGCCCAGCCGGAGGCTGCGTCGGCGGGCGCGAACAGGATGAACGACGCCAAGTGCGACCCGCAGGGACGCTGGTGGGCGGGCAGCATGGCCTATGACAACCACGCCGGCGCCGGCACGCTCTACCGGGTCGAGCTCGACGGCGCAGTCACGACCGTGCTACGTGACCGCACGGTCGCCAACGGCCTGGGCTGGAGCCCGGCCGGTACGACGTTGTACTTCAACGACTCCGGCGCCCACACCCTGTCGGCGTATGACTTCGACGGCGAGACCGGCGCCCTGTCGGCCGAACGCATCCTCGTCCGCGGCACCGCAGCGTCCACACCCGACGGTCTGACCACCGACGACGATGGCACCGTGTGGACGGCCTGGTGGGACGGCGGTGCGGTCCGCCGCTACGACGGCGCCGGGCGGCTGCTCGCGGAGGTGCGCGTGCCGGTGCAGCGCACGTCGTCCTGCTGCTTCGCCGGGCCGGACCGCGATCTGCTGGTCATAACCACCGGCGTGACCGAGGGCCGCGACGAACCCGACGCGGGCCGGCTCTTCCTGGCCCGCGTCGGCGCGACCGGGCCGGCGTCGGTGCCGTTCGCCGGAGAGCTTCCTACGCCCCGGTGACCGCCGCTTCGCGCCGGCGGTTCGTCCTCGCGTCGGCGTCGCCAGCCCGCCGCCGACTGCTCGCGGCGGCCGGCATCGCGGCGGAGGTCATCGTCAGCGGCGTCGATGAATCGGAGATCACCGCCACGCCGGTCGGGTCGTTCGCGGCCGCCATCGCCGCCGCCAAGGCCGAGACCGTCGCCGCGACCCTCGACGATGCCGTCGTGCTCGGCTGCGACTCGCTGCTGGACCTGGACGGCACGGCGCACGGCAAACCGGTCGACGCCGCGGATGCCGTCGCCCGCTGGGCCCGGATCGCCGGTGCGACAGGCGTTCTGCACACCGGGCACAGCCTGCTCGACGTGCGCGCGGGCGAGATCACCGGGCGCTGCACGCGCACGGCGTCAACCACCGTCCACTTCGGACGACCGACCGAGCGGGAGGTCGCCGCGTACATCGGGACCGGCGAGCCGCTTCAAGTCGCCGGAGCGTTCACCCTCGACGGCTACGGCGGCTGGTGGGTGGATGCGATCGAGGGCGACCACGGCACCGTGCTGGGGCTGTCGCTGCCACTGCTGCGATCCATGCTCGCGGGATTCGGGCTTTCCCCGATCGATTTCTGGGCGCCGTAGCCGGAGTCCCTAGACCGCACGGTCCCTAGACCGCACGGTCCCTAGACTGCACGGGCAGCCGACCATGCTGCCGACGAGGAGTGACCGAAATGCGCAAGGTGTTGATCGCCAACCGGGGCGAGATCGCCGTCCGAGTCGCCCGGGCCTGCCGGGACGCCGGGATCGGGAGCGTCGCCGTCTACGCCGA
>JBPCOR010000139.1:0-7281 GCA_051000035.1 Mycobacteriales bacterium
CTGCTGCCAGGTCGGCAGGAAGCGCGCCAGCTCCGCGGCCGGCACCGTCTCGACCGCACCGCGCAGCCGGGCAAGTGAACGCCGACGGAGCCGCCACAGCACCTCGGCGTCGCACCACTCCTGCCCGGACCCGCCGGGTCGGAATTCACCGGCCACCACCCGCCCGGCCGCGGCCAGCCGCGCGAGAACGGCACCGACGACGGCGGTGCCGAGTGCGAACCGGGCGGCCGGCTCGGCGGCGTGGAACGGACCGTGGCTGCGGGCGAAGCGCCGGACCAGGTCGCCGAGCGGGTCGCGGACCGGCTCGGTGAAGGTCTCCGGTATGCCGACCGGCAGGGCGACCCCCAGCGCGTCTCGGACCCGGCCGGCATCCTCGATGGCGAGCCAGCGTTCGGCGCCGCCGATCCGCACCCTGATCGCTCGGCGGGCCTCCTCCAG
The DNA here is from genome assembly GCA_051000035.1 of Mycobacteriales bacterium. Taxonomy (GTDB): domain Bacteria; phylum Actinomycetota; class Actinomycetes; order Mycobacteriales; family QHCD01; genus QHCD01. The sequence continues at coordinate 439 of JBPCOR010000139.1, forward strand.
CTCAGCCAGCCACTGGGGTGTGGCGCCACGCTCGATCGCCTCGGCCGTGGTCAGGTCGCCGAGCAGCCGCAGCAGGTCCGCGGTCGACTCGACGTCGCGGGCCCGGCGGTCATCGGCACGCCGCTGCAGCTCGTCCTGCACCTCGGCCAGTGCGTCGGCGTCGAGCAGCTCCCGCAGCTCGGCCTGCCCGAGCAGCTCGGCGAGCAACGCCGTATCGAGGGACAGCGCCTGGGCCCGGCGCTCGGCGAGCGGGGTGTCGTCGGCGTAGAGGAACTGGCCGACGTAGCCGAAAAGCAGCGACTGCGCGAACGGCGACGCCTGCGTGGTTTCGAGGTCGACGATGCGGACCCGCCGCGCCGCCACATCGCGCATCAGCGCGGTGAGGCCCGGCACGTCGTAGACGTCCTGCAGGCACTCGCGCATCGTCTCCAACACGATCGGGAACGAGCCGTAGTCGCTCGCCACCGACAGCAGCTGCGCGGCGCGCTGCCGCTGCTGCCACAGCGGGGCCCGCCGCCCGGGATCACGCCGCGGCAGCAGCAGGGCCCGCGCCGCACACTCCCGGAAGCGCGCCGCGAACAGCGTGGACCCGCCGACCTCGGCGGTGACCACGGCCTCGACCTCGTCGCCGTCGAGAACCACGAAACCACCCTCGGGCGGCTCGGCGTCGGTGTCGGGCAGCCGCAGCACGATGCCGTCGTCGGCGTGCATCGACCCGACGTCCATCCCGAACCGCTCCCGCATCCGGGCGGCGATCGCCAACGCCCACGGCGCGTTGACCTGTGCGCCGAACGGCGAGTGCACCACCAGCCGCCAGTCACCGAGCTCGTCTCGGAACCGCTCCACCACGATGGTCCGGTCGTCGGGGACGTGCCCGGTGGCCGCGCGCTGCTCGGCGAGGTAGGCGAGCAGATTCGCCGCGGCCCAGTCGTCCAACCCGATACCCCTCAGCCGCGCCTGCGCAGCCGTGACGTCCATTGTGGACAGCTCGCGGACGAACGCACCGAGCGCCCGGCCGAGCTCCAGCGGCCGGCCGATCGAATCGCCTTTCCAGAAGGGCATTCGACCTGGTACGCCGGGGGCCCCACTCACCATGACCCGGTCGTGCGTGATCTCCTCGATCCGCCAGGACGACGTACCGAGCAGGAAGATGTCGCCGACGCGGGATTCGTAGACCATCTCCTCGTCCAGCTCACCGACCCGGGCGGGAGGGTCGCCGAGCAGGAAGACACCGAAGAGCCCGCGGTCGGGGATGGTGCCGCCGCTGGTCACCGCGAGTCGCTGCGCGCCGGGCCGCCCCGAGAGCCGTCCGGTGACCCGGTCCCAGGCCAGCCGCGGCCGTAGCTCGGCGAAGTCGTCGGAGGGATACCGGCCCGACAGCATGTCCAGCACCGAGTCCAGCGCGCTCGTGGGCAACGCCGCGAACGGTGCCGCCCGCCGGACCAGGTCGGCGAGGTCGTCGACGGCCCAGTCCTCGAGCGCGACCATCGCGACGATCTGCTGCGCCAGAACGTCGAGGGGGTTGCGCGGATACCGGATCGACTCGATCGCGCCGTTGGTGATCCGCTCCGCGACCACCGCGCAGGGGACGAGATCGCCGCGGTGCTTGGGAAACATCACGCCGTGACTCGGCGCGCCCACCCGGTGGCCGGCGCGCCCGATGCGCTGCAGACCCGACGCGACCGACGGGGGCGCCTCGACCTGCACGACGAGATCGACCGCGCCCATGTCGATGCCGAGCTCCAGGCTGCTGGTCGCCACGACGGCGGGCAGCCGCCCGGCTTTCCGCTCCTCCTCGACGATCTGCCGCTGCTCGCGGGAGACCGAGCCGTGGTGGGCGCGGGCGACGATCGGCGGCGCACCCGAGCCGCCGCCGGACTGTGCCATGATCTCGGCCGGCAACCTGCCGTCCACAGTGGACGGAAGCTCCTCGCCGTACTCTCGCTCGTAGGCGAGTTCGTTCAGCCGGGCGGTCAGCCGTTCGGCGAGCCGGCGGGAGTTGGCGAAGACGATGGTGCTCCGGTGTGCCTGGACGAGGTCGAGGATGCGGTCCTCGACGGCCGGCCAGATGGAGCTGCGCCGCTCTGCACCGGCGGCCGCGCCGGTCAGGTCTCCGGTCGGTTCACCCAGCGCCGTGAGGTCCGGTACCGGCACGACGACCCGCAGCTCGACCTGCTTCGGTGAGTGCGGTGCGACCACGCTCACCGGCCGGGTGGCAGCAGCGCCGGTGAGGAACGCCGCGACCTCCTCGACCGGCCGGACCGTCGCGGACAGGCCGATGCGCTGCGCGGGCGCATCGAGCAGCGCGTCCAGCCGCTCCAGCGAGAGCGCGAGATGGGCGCCCCGCTTGGTCCCGCAGACGGCGTGGATCTCATCGACGATCACGGTGTCGATGCCCCGCAGCGACTCCCGGCTCGCGCTGGTCAGCAGCAGGAACAGCGACTCCGGGGTGGTGATGAGGATGTCGGCGGGACGGCGGGCGAACAGGCGCCGTTCGTCGGCCGGGGTATCGCCGGAACGGGTCGCGACGGTGACGTCGGGCTCGGGCAGGCCGCGGCGGCTCGCCTGCTGCCGGATCCCGGTGAGCGGTGCTCGCAGGTTGCGCTCGACGTCGATGGCAAGAGCCTTCAACGGGCTGATGTAAAGGACCCGGCAGCGGCGCTTCGGATCCTCGGCGCGGGCGGTCGTCGCGAGCCAGTCGATCGCGGCCAGGAACGCCGCCAATGTCTTGCCCGATCCGGTTGGTGCGACGACCAGGGTGTGATCGCCGCGGGCGATCGCGTCCCAGGCACCGTGCTGGGCGGGGGTCGGCGCCGCGAACGCGCCGGCGAGCCAGGCACGGGTTGCCGGGGAAAAATTCTCCGCCGCACTCATCGCCCCTCCGTCCGCCGTAGTTGGCAACCATGCTGCCGCCTGGCGCCGACACTTCGCACCCCGGGACGCTGGGTCGGCGGGTCGGCGGGTCGTTTGTCGGTCCGGCGGTTCGGGCGACCGCGATGACAACCGATGCCGGGTGTCCGCCGGTCCGCGGCGGCGGCATCGCGCGGGTCTTTTGTCGGTACGGCGGTTGGGGCGACCGCGATGACGACCGATGCCGGGTATCCGCCGGTCCGCGGCGGCGGCATCGCGCGGGCCGCGATGGTGGTGTGCCACCAGCGGGCACCGTGTTCGTGGCTGCCACCCTTCCGGGTTCGTGCCGTCCCGTGCCAGCAGCGGGTGCGGCGCGATTTCGGGGCCGAATTGGATGATGCCGCCCGTCAATGGCCGCATGATGGGGTAGCACGCGGCCGTCGGGTCGCGATCCGGAGGCTGGTGCCATGAGTCTTGCGCGTCGATTCACCCGTGGGTCGGGTCCGCTCGCCGCGGGCGCGGGTGGTCATACCTGGTGACCAACCCACTGGACGACCCGGTGCGCGACCCGGCGAGCGGACGGCCTCCACCGAACGACGACGCCTGGCCGCGCCCGATCCGGCCGCGTGGATCGGCGGCGGCGATGTATCGCATCGGCCGGTTCGTCGCCCCGAACCCTGCGTACGAGCGGGTCGCCGCTGGGTTGGAGGCACATCCGCGGGTCGACGCGGCGTTTACCGCCGTCGAGCGCAAGGCGAAGGACGCGATCTTCGGCTGCCGCATGTGCGGCCAGTGCGCCCTGCCCGCCACCGGCTACGCGTGCCCGATGACGTGCCCCAAGCAGCTGCGCAACGGCCCCTGCGGAGGCGTGTCGCCGACCGGCGCCTGTGAGGTGTTCCCGGATACGAAGTGCGTCTGGGTGACCGCCTACGAGCGGGCCGAGGCGGCCGGGCACGCCGACGACCTGCTGAAGCTGCAGCGTCCGGTCGATCACCGCAGGTGGGGCGAGAGCTCGTGGGTCAACTACTGGCAGCACCGGGACGACGACCTGTGGACCGACGACGACGGCCTTAACGAGCCGGCCGGCGTACGCGGAGAGCGACCCGTCCGGTGAGCGACCTCCCGGCCGGCAGTGGCACCGGGTCGCTCGCCTCGGTGCTGCGGTCCGGGCGGTTCGCGGTGACGGCGGAGATCGGCCCGCCGCGTGGTGCCGACTCCGAGGCGATCCGGCGCAAGGCCCGGTTGCTGCGCGGCTACGTCGACGCCGCCAACGTCACCGACAACCAGGGGGGCTTCACCCGGATGGCGAGCCTGGTTGGTTGCGTGCTCGCGCTGCGGGAGGGTGTCGAGCCGGTGATGCAGCTGACCTGCCGCGACCGCAATCGCATCGCGCTGCAGTCCGACCTGGTCGGCGCGGCGGCGCTGGGTATCCCCAACGTGCTGCTGCTGACCGGTGACCACCCGAAATTCGGCGACCACCCCGACGCCAAGCCGGTCTTCGACCTCGACAGCGTCCAGCTGACCTGGACCGCGCGGGAGATGCGCGATGGGGGCAGGCTGCTGTCCGGGCGTCCGCTGGTGCCGCCGCCGCGGTGGCTCATCGGGGCGGTCGAGAACCCGTTCGCTCCGCCGGTGCAGTTCCGCGCCCGGCGGCTGGGCAAGAAGATCGCCGCCGGCGCGGAATTCGTCCAGACTCAGTTCGTTTTCGACGTTGCGGCGTTCGAGCGGTGGATGGTGCAGGTCCGCGATCTCGGCCTGGACCAGCGTTGCGCCATCCTGGCCGGCGTCGGGCCGATCCGGACCCGGCGGGCACTGCGGCGACTGTCCCACGAGGTGCCGGGTATCAACGTCCCCGAGGACCTCGCCCGGCGGCTGCGGGCGGTGCCGGAGGACAGGATGGCCGACCTGGGTGCTGACATCTGCGTCGAGACGATCAAGCGGCTGACCGAGATGCCGGGCGTCGCCGGGGTTCATGTGATGGCATTCGGCTTCGAACGCGGGGTACCCGAGATCGTTCAGCGCGCGGGTGTCGGGCCGGCCTGCTCGGCGCCGCCCGCCGGACCGCCGGACGCCGGCGAGTCGATGTCCGCGACAGCTGGAGGTACCGATCGTGCTCATTGACGTCCGCTCGTCCACCCGGCTGCGCGGTCCGAAAGCCGCCGACGTGACGGGCGCGCTGCGGCCGATCATGCGGGCCCTGCGCGACGACACGGTCGATCTGTCCCGGCTCCGGCTGGTGTGCGATTGGGTGCAGTACAAGGAGAATTTTCGGGCCCCGATCGATCTCCGGCCGATCGTCGACGCGGTCGGTCGCCAGGACAGCGGGGTCGACGGTGACCTCGAACTCGCCCTGGACCTGCGCCGTAGCGCCGACACCGAGTTGGAGGCCGAGGCCCGGCTGCTGTTGCGCGCCTACGGCGCATCCGCCGCGCTGCCACGCCGGTATCTCGAGGACTGGACCGCGACGACCGAGAGCTGCATCTGGTCTTTCAACTCGCTCTACTGGCGGGCGCTGGACCGGTGGGAGAAGGCGACCGGACGCCAGTACGAGCAGGCCCTGCCCGGCGGCGAGAGCGACGCCCGCAATCGCGGCGCGGTGCGCGAACTGATCGACGATCTCTTCGGCGTATGGGACGACCTCGCGGCCCGCAACGCGCTGCCCGACGAGCTCTACGTCGTCGAGCTCGGGGTCGGCAACGGCAATCAGGCCAAGACCTGGCTGGATGAATTCCAGGCGATGGATCGCGCCCGGGGCACGCAGTACTACTCCCGGCTGCACTACCTCATGTGCGACTACTCCCCGCACGTGCTGCAGATCGCCCGCGCCACGGTGGCCGAGCATCGCGACCGGATCAGCTCGCTGCCGCTGGACGCGACGTCGCCGACGACGACGCTGGGATTCCTGCGGTACAAGATATTCCTGGTCTACGTGTCCAATGTGTACGACAACCTGCCGAACGAGGAGGTCGCCCGGATCGCCGGTCGAAACTACCGGGTCGAGTCGCGTGCGTATCTCGCCGACGCCGACGCTGACATGGTCGCCGAACGGTTCGGCCTCGAGGCAGCAGCGGTGCCGGCGATCATCCACAAACTGCTCGGGCTCGGCCCGTCGTTGCTCGCCGAGACGCTGCCGCACAACTTCCCGGCGGCCGAGTCGGCGGTCGAGTTGTGGCAGGCGGCGTGGGCGGCCCTGCGGGTCGAGGAGCGCTATGTGCCGCTCTCCGGCCTGGATCTCTACCAGATCGCGCCCGGGGTCAGCGGCGAGATCCTGCAGCCGTTGCTCGAGGCCGACGGTGACATCCGGATGCACGTCAACAACGGCGCGGTGGCGAGCTTCGTCGATACCCTGCCGCTGCTGCACCCCTTCGGCCGGCTGCTGTGCCACGATCTGTTCGTCACCGACATCCACCAGTTCAACGACGGCTTCCGCGGCCCCGGCAAGTACGACGGTTCGGTCGTGAACTGGTGTAACGGCCCGCTGCTGCGCCACATCGGCGGCCGCAAGGGTTTCGATGTGACGTTCACGCGGTTCGCCCATCGCACCGGCACCAACATCGTCACGATGACAGCGCAGATGAGGGACTGACATGACGCTCACGACCGACCGGCGGGCGGGGGGGCACAGCGAGACGCCGGTCCTGCCGCTGCTGCCGACGTCGATCGTCGGCTCCTACTCCGTGCCGGAATGGCTGGAGCGGCTCAAGACCGACTACCACCGGCGCCGGATCAGCCGCCGGCATCTCACCGAGATCGAGGAGGTGGCGATCAAGGCGGCGATCAAGGATCAGGAGCGCGCCGGCATCGACGTCGTGTCGGACGGTGAGCTGCGCCGCGACAACGACGTCGACTATCTGCTCGGTGGGATTCCGGAGGTGGTCCTCGCGTCGCCGGCGAAGGACTACTACTACGACTACGTCGAGGCCACCCTGTAGGGGCCGGTGTAGGTCGGCGGAGCGGCGAGGCTCGGCCTTGCCGGTGGCGTCGCGTTCCTCC
>JBPCOR010000221.1:0-3145 GCA_051000035.1 Mycobacteriales bacterium
GACCGCGCTGGCTGCCGGACCCGCGCCCTGGCCCTGGCCGGCCACCGTGCGCACCCGCCCCACCCGGTGTCCGCGATCGATGACCGCGCTGCCGAGGGATCCAAACCACGCATTCCATGCCCCTTCCGTGCTGCCCGCCGGCCATCTGTCCGGCTGTCCTCGAAACGTCCCCACACACTGCGACATCGTTCGCTCCTTCCATGCCAGGCCGGCACCGCTTGTCGGCCATACCACCACGACGACCAGGCCCCGCCGAAATTGACAACTCGTTCCGGGAATCGATCACCGGCGCGAACCACCCGACAGGAACGCCGGGTCGGGGACCGCCGGCGACCAGCGGCTCCTTCGCAGCGAATGGCCCGCGCGGCCCAGCCGACCTCGCGCACCGGCGGATCTCGACACCACCGAAGGGTGTCGGCACGGGCCGGGCGTTCCTTGAACGCCTTCTCGAATCCGGCGGTCCGGCGGCGGCCCGGGAGGCGCGTCCTGACAGATCAGAATCATCTACCCAGCGGTCCGTCGGAGGGCCAGTCCCGACCCGCTTGCCCCCAAGCCCCGGGCGAGGTTGGGAGCGGGTGTGGTCAGTGCTCGGGTGGGCCGGTCTCGCTGCTGGCGATGAGCCGATCGGCGATCACCGCGAGATCGTCGCCGGCCACCGTGGGGACCGCGTCGCCGGGTAGCGGCACGCGGCCGTCGCGGGACACGAAGGCCGTGCGCAGACCGGCGGCGGCGGCACCGGCGATGTCCCAGTCATGGGCAGCGATCAGGGTGGCGTCGTCGGGACGAACGCGGGCCGAGGTGAGCACGAGTCGGTATGGCTCAGGGCCGGGTTTGAGCTGAGCCACCTGGTCAGCGGAGTAGACCTCGTCGATGAGTTCGCGTAGCCCCGCGTTGCGGAGCTGGTCCTCGGCCACGTCGGTAGTGGAGTTGGTAAGCGTGACCACGCCGTGTCCGGCCTCGCGAAGCCGCTCGATCGCATCGCCAGCCTCGGGATGGGCGGGTAGTGCCCGGATGCGTTGGCCGAGCTGCCGTACCTGAGCGCCGGTGGCGGTGCGCCCATGGCGTGCCGCGATGACCTGCACGCAGTCTGCCGCGATCTGGCCGAATTTCCGGTAGCTGCCGGCGGCGGTCACGGTGAGCGCGGTGTGCACCGTGAGCTCGAACCACTCCTTGCGCGCCGCGACGGTACCGGTGACCTCTGCGAAGAAGTCATCGAGGGCGGCCAGGTCGAGCAGGGTCTCGTTGACGTCGAACGTGCACAACATGAAGCCTCCTAAGGTACGATTTGGACCGTACCTCGAAGGTAATAGTGATGTCGTACCATGTCGAGCGTGGGTTCGACATGAGCATGCCGATTCCAGCGGTAGACGATGTCGACCTAGGCCAAGTACTGCGAGCGCTGGCTGAGCCGTTGCGTCGCGACGTGATCAGCCAGCTCGTCGCGGACCGTCAGAATGCCGAGCGGGCCTGCGGCTCCTTCGACCTGCCGGTCACCAAATCAACCAAGACCCACCACTGGCGGGTGTTGCGGGAGGCCGGCCTGATCTCGCAGCGCGATGCCGGCAACGGGACCTTCATACGCCTGCGCCGTGGCGAATTCGAGCAACGCTTCCCCGGTTTGCTCGACACCGTGTGCCGGCTAAGCCATCCACCCGGCGATGGCAAGGCCGCCCGGGTCCGACCGTCACGCCGAGGCCGTGCGGCCGGATGACCTCATGCCTGCTCCGCCTCGACCGCTGAGTGTCATCACCGGTCGCGGCCGCGACATTGGAGCAGCCACCGCAACTCACCCCTCAGGTGCGGGACGACAGCGTCGGAGGCCAATCGTCAACGTCTCCTCCGCCGCCGGCACACTCGGCTCACCGCACCAGTACGCGCTCTGCGCAACAGCCAAGGCGGTTCGTTGAAGGACGCGCACGCCGACGTCAAGTTCGTGCCGATGTGCAACGGACTCGCCGATAGTTGCACAGCACCGTGTCGACAATCCATCGGCACCAGCACGCCGTCCAGGGCGGCTGACACGCATCGGCGTGATCGAGCTCAATACGGCGCCTGGAGGCCGGGGGACATCGGAAAGTGCCGAACGTTGCGCGTGAGATGGGAGCCGGTGCGGATGACCGTGGCCGCGATGGCGAGGTCGGCGCCGTCGATGGCGTGATGGCTGGGAAGCCACCGTCGGCCGAGCGATCCAGCTTGTTTCAGCCACGTCGGCATCGACCTGATGCCAGGCGAGTGTCGAGAGCAACGAGCGGGTGGCATCCTCCTGTGCCGGACGCATTCCAGCGAGCACTTCCGATCGAGTTATCTCGCTGGCCCGCAACGGCGCTGCTGCACGCTCGCGCTCGAGAACCGCCGCGGCCCCATCGTGGCCACGTAGGTAGTCGATCAGCACCGACGTATCGACCAGTGCCGTGACGAACTGCGCGGTAGAGGTGATCCGGGGCGCAGGCGGTCCACCCACTCGACACCGTCGGAAGCGTGGTCCGTCCACAAGCCGAACGCCCGTCGCATGGCGGCGGCACGCCGGCGACGCCCGACTCGGCGAACAACCGCTCTGCGGCGGCCAGCACCCGCAGCCGGTTACGCGCCGCGCCCGCGCGCGCGGACGCCCCGACGCCCAGGACCGGTAGTTTCCGACGGCAGGGCTGGGTAGAGCCGGCACCACGCGTGGACACCGACGGGGCGCGGGCCGGGCTAGGTGAACAGCGCCTGCCAGTGCCCGGTCGCCGCGCTGGCGCCGACGACGGCAGCGACCACGATGGCGGTGCCCAGCACGAACCCCCAGTCGCAGCGGCGGAGTACCGACTCGCGCGCGAAGGTCCGATCCGGCCGTACGCCGAAGCCGCGAGCGTCCATCGCGGCGGCGAGACGCACGCCGCGCCGGATGGCCACAACCAGGAGCGCGAAGAGCGTGCCGGCCGCGAGCTGGGCGGCGGCAACCGGATTCCGGCCGGCGTCGACCCCGCGGGCCCGCCGGGCGAGCCGAAGCGACCGCCACTCCTGCACCAGCAGCGGCAGCAACCGGAATGCCGCGAGCGCGCCGTAGGCGAATCGCGCCGGGGCGTGCCAGACCTGCACCAGCGCGTCGGCGAGATCGACCGGATCGGTGGTGAGCACCAGCAGGAGGCCGGGCAGGGCGAGCGCG
>JBPCOR010000321.1:0-5415 GCA_051000035.1 Mycobacteriales bacterium
GGGTAACGCTCGTCACATCGGACCGGAAGCCCAAACGGGCAAAGAATGTCCGCGGCGACTCCGCGTATCGACCCGATCGTGTCCGGGTGCGTCAGGTGATGGCGCCGTCGCGGCCGAGCGCGCTCAGCTCGGCGGCCAGGACCGTGTTGCGCAGCAGCCAGGTGTCGGTGATCGGGCCGACCCCGCCCGGGACGGGTGACACGGCCTCGGCGATCGCACCGACACTGGCGATGTCGACGTCGCCCACCAGCCGGGTCTTCCCGGTCCGCTCGTCGGGCACCGCGTTGATCCCGATGTCGATGACTATCGCGCCGGGCTTGACGTCGTCGGCGGTGATCAGGCCGGGCACGCCGACCGCGACGATGAGGATGTCCGCGGCGCTGGTGTGCCCGCGCAGCAGGCCGGCCCGGGAGGTGTGGATGTCGCAGGACACCAGGGTCGCGTCCCGGGCGAGGGCAAGCAGCGCCGCGGGACGGCCGACGTTGTTGGACCGCCCGACCACGACCAGATTGGCAGCCGGGTAGACGTCGGACGGATCACGGCCGGTGCTTCGCAGGTAGCAGTCGATCATGTGAAATGCCGAGGCCGGCGTCGAGGGGACGTAGCGCGGGCGCCCGAGCGCGAAGAGACCGGCGTTCACCGGGTGCATCGCCTCGATGTCCTTCAGTGGCGCGATCGCCTGGTAGAGCGAGACTTCCGAGATGTGCTCCGGCAGCGGCCGGAGGACCAGGATCCCCGAGATGCGCGGGTCGCCGCCGAGCTTGCCGATCGCCGCGAGCACCTCGTCCTGGCCGACCTCGCCGGACAGTGATTCGCAGACGTAGTGGCAGTCCAGCTCCCCGGCCAGCCGCCGCAACCGGCGCTCGTATGCCCTGGCCTCGTACCGCTCACCGACTATGAGGGTGGCCAGGCCCGGCCGCACCGACCCGCTGCGTAGGCTCATGACCCGATCGGCGACCCGCGCGCGCAGATCCGCGGCGATCGCCTTACCGGAGATGACGTGGGCGCTCACGAGCAGACGATCGTCCGACGACCGCGAGGTTTCAACAGAGCCGGCGCGTGAGTCAGAACAGGCCCACCGTGTTGAGGTCGGCGTCGAAGTCGATGTGGTTGGCCGCGGGGTCCTTGCCGAGGCCCGGCATGGTGCGCACGTCACCGCAGATCGGGTAGATGTACCCGGCACCGACCGATGCCCGCGCCTCCCGCACCGGCAGCCGCCAGCCGGTCGGCGCGCCCTTGAGCTTGGGGTCGAAGGACAGCGACAGGTGCGTCTTCGCCATACAGATGGGCAGCTTGCCGAAGCCGGCCCGCTGATAGGATTCAAGTTGCCTGGCCGCGGTCGGGCTGTAGTCGGCGCCGTCGGCGCCGTACACCCTGGTCGCGAGCGTCTCGATCTTGTCCCGCAGGCTCATGCCGTCGGGATACAGGAGCTGGAATTCACTCGGTTCCTCGGCCGCCTCGACGACCGCCTCGGCCAGCTCGACTGCGCCCGCCCCGCCGTCTTCGAAATGGGTGCTCACCGCGCACCGGGCGCCGGCGGCCTTGGCGACCTCGCGGATGACGGCGTACTCCGACTCGTGGTCGGTGGGGAAGGCGTTGATGGCGACGACGGCAGGTACGCCGTGCAGGTTGATGTTCTCGATCTGCTTGCGCAGGTTTTCAGCTCCCACGCGCACGTCGTCGGGATTCTCCTGCCCGAGCTCGGCGGGGAGGGCCTTGCCGGCGGCGATGCTGTACTTGCCGGAGTGGGCCTTCAGAGCGCGCACCGTGGTCACGACCACCGCCGCGTCGGGCGCCTCACCGGAGGTCCGGCACTTGATATTGAAGAACCGTTCGGCCCCCATGTCGGCGCCGAATCCGGCCTCCGTGATGACGTAATCACCGCCGTGCAGAGCAATCAGGTCGCCGACGACGGAGGAGTTACCGGTCGCGATGTTACCGAACGGTCCACAGTGGACGATCGCCGGCGTGTTCTCGATGGTCTGCAGTAGATTCGGCTTGATCGCCTCGCGAAGCAGCACCGCCATCACGCCGCCGGCCTTCAGCTCCTCGGCCGTGACCGGCGCACCGGAGTTGCTGTAGCCGATCACGGTCCGGCCGAGCCGCTCCCGCAGGTCACGCGGGCCCTTCGTGAGCGCGAGCGTCGCCATCACCTCCGAGGCCGCGGTGATGTCGAAGCCGGTCTGGCGGGGCACGCCGTCGGCCTTGCCGCCCAGGCCGATCACGATGTTTCGCAGCGCCCGGTCATTGACGTCGAGCACGCGCCGCCAGGTGATGTTGGAGATGTCGATGTCGAGCTCGTTGCCCTGGTGCAGATGGTTATCGATCATCGCCGACAGCTGGTTGTGCGCGGCGGTGACGGCGTGCATGTCGCCGGTGAGGTGCAGGTTGAGCTTCTCCATCGGCACGACCTGGCTGCGGCCGCCGCCGGCCCCGCCGCCCTTGATGCCCAGCGCCGGGCCCATCGATGCCTGCCGGATGGTGACGATGGCGCGCTTGCCGATGTGCTTGAACGCCTGTCCCAGGCCGACGGTCGTGGTGGTCTTGCCCTCGCCGAGCGGCGTCGGGGTGACGGCACTGACGACGACGTACTTTGCGCGCGGGCGAGAGCTGAGCTCTTCGACGGCATCGAGACTGATCTTGGCGACGTCGCGGCCGTAGGGCTCGAGCAGGTGCTCACCGATGCCGATCTCCGCGGCGATCTCCTGCGGCGGCTTCAGCTTCGCCGCGCGCGCGATCTCGATATTGCTCAACGTCGCCATGCAGATCTCCTCGTCACCGGTGGTCGTCAGCCGTGCGGTGCCCGGCTCGGGTCGGGCGCGGGTGGGCTTACCCGGCGAAACCTGCGATGCCGACGTCGTACGCCGCACCGGCCTGGAGCAGCGCGTCGAACAGGTACTGGCCCGAGGACCGCTCGCAGTGCAGCAGATAGGACGGCCGAGTGGAGACATCGTCGCGCACGACGTCGGTGACCAGGCCGGCTACCGAGGACCGGAACGCCGCGCCGTCGGGCGTGGCGGCGTCGCGCAGGTCGATCCCGCACACGGTCGACAGGGCATCGGCGGCTCGCTCGCCGGTGAGCCGCATGAGCGCCCGGCCATGGGTGAGGTCCAGGACCGTTACCGGTTCACCGCTGCCCGCGGTGGCCCGCCGCCAGTGCTCGATGAGGCGCCCCGCCGAGCCGGTCCGGCCGAGCACCAGCCACTCGCCCGGGCCCGACCCGACGACGAGGGCGCCGTCATCACCGCGTCGGGCCCGCCGAAAGGGCACGCCGACCGCCTGCTCGGTCCCGCCGCCTGCCGGCGCCGGACCCGAGGCCTTGACCGAGGCCTTGATCGATACCTTGGCCAGCGGCGTGACGTCGGTAAGCGTCAGCGCCGCCGTACTGCTGATTGCGCTGCACTCCCAGCCGTCGACCACGCGCACCGGCGCCGGGGGCCTGATCGGGCTCCGGGCCACCGGTCCGGTCGTGGTTTCCTCAGACACGCATGCGCTCCCCGTCCGGGTCGACCGCGGCGAGGGTGTCGGTGACCCGCGCGTCGACGCGCTTCCCGTCCGGAAGCTTGATGGTCACGGTGGTGCCGGGTGCCGCCAGCCGGTCGGCGAGCTGGGCCAGGCAGATCGAACGACGAAGTGTCGGTGACAGCCGGCTGGAGGTGACCCGCCCGACGATCTCGTCGCCCACGACGAGCTGACTCGCCTCCGGCGGGACGAGCTGCGGGTCGGCCGTCGCGAGCCCGACCAGCCGGGGGACATCGATGCGACGGCTCTGCCAGACCAATTCGGTCTTGCCGACGAAGTCGTCCTTGTCCAGCTTGATCGCCCAGTCCAGCCCGGCGCTGTAGGCCTGGGTCAGGCCGTCGGTGTCCTGACCGACGATGAGGTGGTCCTTCTCCAGCCGCAGCACCCGCTGGGCCTCAACTCCGAACGGCGTGACGTCGAGGTCGGCGCCCACGCGCATCAGCGTCTCCCAGACGTGCAGGCCGTAGGCCGCCGGAACGTGCAGCTCGTAGGAAAGCTCACCAGTGAAGCCGATCCGCCACAGCACCGAGTCATCGACGCCGGCGACCCGGCCGGTGCGCACGTGCATGTAGCCGAAGTCATCGGGAGCGAAGTCCACGCCCTCGGTGATCCGGGAGACCAGTTCGCGAGACCTGGGACCGGCGACGTTGATGCTGGCATAGGACGTGGTGACCGGGGTGACGTGCACGACCCAGTCCGGGTGCTCGGTCTGCAGCCAGCTCTCGGCCCACTCCCACACCGTCGCGGCGCCGGAGGAGGTGGTGCTCATCAGGTAGTGGTCCGCGGCCAGCCGCCCGGTCACGCCGTCGTCCATCACGACGCCGTCGTCGGCGCACATCACGCCGTATCGGACCCGACCGATGCCGAGCTTGGACCACTTGTTGACGTAGAGCAGATTCAGCAGCTTCGGTACGTCGGTCCCCTGCAGGTCCAGCTTGCCGATCGGCGTGACGTCGATGATCCCGACGCCGGTGCGGACCGCCCGGACCTCGGCCTCGGGGTCGCCGTAGTGGTCCGGGCGGATCCACGCGCCGGCCACCAGTGGGCGGGCGCCGTGCGACTGGTGCCAGGGCTGCATGGGGGAGTAGCGGACCGGTTCGAAGGTGCGGCCGGCGAGCGCGCCGAGGCTGATCGGTTCGTACGGCGGTCGCCAGGTGGTGGTGCCGGTGGCGGCGATGCTTCGTCCGGTCAGTTCGGCGATGATCGCGACGGTATTGACGACCTCGAGCTTGCCCTGCGTCGGGCCCATCGTCGACGTCGTGTAGCGCTTGGCCAGCTCGGCACCGTCGTACCCCTCAGCGACAGCGGTGACGAGATCCTTCGATGTGACGTCTTCGCACTGGTCGACGAAGCCGTGGGTCGGTCCGTGGAAGAGCGCGGGGTGCGGGTCGCGGTGCAGCGCCGGCGCCCGCACCGGCGCGCGGTTGGCCGCCGCCCGCCCGGTCGCCGTGCCGTGCGCGACGAGATCGTCGAGGCTGCCGTCACCGACCAGCCCGCCGGTGCAGTAGACGCCGGCCGGCAGCCCGGCCGCGCTGGGGAAGAATCGGGCGGCCGTCTCGTCGTACTCGGGCCGGTCGCCGGCCATCGAGATGAGTGCGGTCGGGGCCGTCCAGCCCGTCGCGGTGACGAGCAGATCGACGCCCACCGTGCGGTCGGTGAACTGCACCGAGCTGACACCTCCGCGGCCGGTGGCGCGGACGATGTCCCCCCCGCGGCGGGCGTCGGCGACGTGCACCACCTCGATCCCGGCGTGGCGCAGATCTTGCACCGCGGCGTCGCCGTCGGCGTTCGCGGTGAGCACGGCCGCGCGCTGCCCGGGCTTGACCGCGTAGAGGTTGATCAGCCGGCGTACGGCCGAGGACAGCATGACGCCGGGCAGGTCATTGCCGCTGA
>JBPCOR010000024.1:0-4073 GCA_051000035.1 Mycobacteriales bacterium
GTCTTCGGCTGGACGTTCACCCCGGCCGGCGACGACTACGTGCTGATCACTGCCGGCGACGAGCAGATCGGCGCTTTCGACAAGCTCAGCCCGGCCGAAAACCAGTCCGCGCGGCTCTGCACAGGTCGAGGACATCGAGGCCACCATCGCCACCACCGTCGCCGCACCCGGGTCACAGGTGCACGCCCGCACGGCCATCGACGAGAGAAGCTGGTGGGCCGGCAGGCTGACAGATCGCGCTGGCCGGCCGGCGACCTGGCTCCCGCCGGGCCGAGCCGGCCGCCGACTGAGCGGATACGCACCTGTTTCTGGTCAAGATCCGGTGCGTTTGCACTCGGTCGGCGCGGGCAACGCACCCATCCCGGTCGGCGGCGACCCGGCCATGCCCGCGTCGAGTGACCCCGCCGTTGCGTCGGCTGAAACCCGCAGCAGGCTCGCCGCGAACGATGTGGTGACGGCACTCTGAGCGGGTGTCGCGTCATCGCCTGGCAAACCTACGGTTGCGTAGGTTACGGTGGCGTAGGACGAGTTCACCGATGGAAGGCGATGTCCGCCATGGCAGTAACCACCGAAGCACGCCCGACGAGCCGGCCGGGCGCGAAGCCGATCACGTCGGGGCGGCGTAACTCCATCGAACACGGCGCGCTGTACTTCTTCGTCATCGTGCCGTTCCTCGCCGTGGTGACCGCGATCCCGGTGGCCTGGGGCTGGGGCCTGGGCTGGCACGACGTCGTGCTCTTCGGCGCCTTCTACGCGATCTCCGGATTCGGCGTGACGATGGGATTTCACCGCTACTTCACGCATGGGTCGTTCAAGGCCAAGCGTGGCCTGAAGATCGCGATGGCCATCGCCGGCAGCATGTCGATCGAGGGTCCGGTGATCCGCTGGGTCGCCGACCACCGGCGCCACCACGCCTACTCCGACCGCGAAGGCGACCCGCATTCACCCTGGCGCTACGGCGGGACCACCCGCGCCCTCGCCAAGGGATTCTGGTACGCGCACACCGGCTGGCTGTTCGACCGGGAGAGGACCAACAAGCAGCGCTTCACCCCCGACCTGATGCGCGACCCGGACATCCACCGCATCGACCGGCTCTTCCCGGCGATCATGCTCGTCAGCTTCCTCGGGCCGGCCCTGATCGGCGGGCTGTGGAGCATGTCCTTCGCCGGCGCCCTGTCGGCGTTCTTCTGGGCCAGCCTGGTGCGAATCTGCGTGCTGCACCACATCACCTGGTCGATCAACTCGATCTGCCACACGCTCGGCGAGCGGCCGTTCGCGGTGCGGGACAGGTCGTCGAATTTCTGGCCGCTCGCGATCGCCTCGCCCAGCGAATCCCGGCACAACCCCCACCACGCCAAACCGACCGCCGCCCGGAACGGCGTGCTGCGCGGTCAGATCGACTTCACCGCCCGGCTGATCCGCTGGGCCGAGCAGTGCCGGCTCGCCTACGACGTCCGCTGGCCATCGGCCGACCGGATCGCCAGCAAGCTCGCCCAGCCGCCGGCGACCGACACGGGCTGACGGGTGACAGCCTGACCCGCCGCCGTACGCCGGCCGCACCCGGGCCGGGAGCGCCGTGAGCCAGCGCGCCCGCATGACCGGCACCGAGCGCCGCGAGCAACTGCTGGACGTCGGCCGGTCCCTCTTCGCCGAACGCGGCTTCGAGGCGGCCTCCATCGAGGAGATCGCCGCCCGCGCGGGCGTATCAAAGCCGGTCGTCTACGAGCAATTCGGCGGCAAGGAAGGCATCTACGCCGTCGTCGTCGACCGGGAGATGCAGCGGCTGCTGGACCGGATCACCCGGGCCCTGTCCGGCGGTCATCCGCGGGTGCTGCTCGAGCAGGCCGCCTTGACACTGCTCGACTACGTCGAGACCGAGACCGCCGGATTTCGCATCCTGGTGCGCGACTCCCCCGTCGCGACCGGCACCGGCACGTTCTCCAGCCTGCTCGGTGACGTCGCCAGTCAGGTCGAGCACATCCTCGCCGACGAATTCACCGCACGCGATCTGAATCCCAAGCTCGCCGGGCTGTATTCGCAGGCTCTGGTCGGCATGGTCGCGCTGACCGGCCAGTGGTGGCTCGAGGCCAGGCGACCGAAAAAGGCCGAGGTGGCAGCGCATCTGGTCAATCTCGCCTGGAACGGCCTGTCCCACCTGGAAGCCGAGCCGGCCAAGCTACTCGGCGGCCCGTAAGGACGGTGCCGGCCCCGCGATCAGGCCGACTCTCCGGCCACCCGTGCGCCGGGCACCGGGCCGTGGGCCACCCGCACAGTCCGGCACACCCCGGCGCCGGCCAGCGACGCGGCCAGCCGCACGGCGGCGTCGTGCGAGCGGGCCAGGAACGCACAGGTCGGCCCGGATCCGCAGATCACGGCGCCCAGCGCACCGATGTCCTCGCCCTCGCCGAGCGTGCGGACGAGGCTCGGCCGCAGCGACCGCGCCGCCGGGCCGAGGTCGTTGGCGAGCAACGCGCCGAGCCGGCCGGGATCGTGTGACCGCAGCGCGTTGAGCAGCGGCTCGGGGCGGATCGTCGACGACGCGGATCCCTTGGCCCGCAGCCGATCCAGCTCGGCGTACACGTCCCGCGTCGACAGGCCGCCGTCTGCATAGGCGAGGACGAAATGCCAGCGGCCGGTGGCCAGGACCGGGGTGAGTCGCTCGCCGCGGCCGACCCCCAGCGCCGTGCCGCCGGTGAGCGCGAACGGCACGTCACTGCCGATCTCGGCCGCGATCTCCAGCAGCTCATCGCGCCCGAGGCCGGTGCCCCACAGGGCATCGCAGGCGACCAGCGTCGCCGCCGCGTCGGCGCTGCCGCCGGCGAGCCCGGCCGCGACCGGGATGGATTTCTCGATCTCCAGGCGAACGGCGGGCTCGACGCCAGTACGTCGGGCGAGCAGCCGGGCGGCCCGGCAGGCGATGTTGGCGTCGTCGGTCGGCAGCCCGTCGGCGCCCTCGCCGGTGACCGCCAGCGACAGCGACCGGGCCGGCGTTGCGGTGACCCGATCGGTCAGCGAGAGCGCGAGGAAGACGCTGCGCAGATCGTGGAAGCCGTCCGCGCGGCGGTCACCGACCGACAGGTGCAGGTTGACCTTCGCCGGTGCCGACACCGCGACCGGCTCGGGAACACCGACCAGGCGTGGCGCGGACAATCGACCCCCTCGCAAGGCGCCGAGGCAGGCGCCCTGGCGGGCCGATCCTAATGCGTCGGGATCAGCGCCGGGGTCGGCACCGAGTCAGCGGGAGACACCGCCACAGCGGCTGGCGAATCCGGCCGCCTCCATGCCGACATAGCGGCGAATCAGCCGTCCCCAGAACAGCTTCGTCACACCCGCGAGCGGCCCGGATACGTCGAGCGTGAGGCGCAGGGTGACGGTGCCGTCGCCCGGACCGGCCTCGATGTAGTGCCCGGCGAACATCCGCACTCCCGGGGACCTGGTCTGCCAGCCGAAGGCCTCGTCGGGGCGCAGGTCGGTGACCTGCCAGATGGCTGACGGCAGCCTGGGCTGACGCACCCGGGCCCGCCGCCCGACCTGGGTCGGGCCGTCGTCGAGCCAGGTCGCCTCGGTAATCGAGGCGGTGAGCTCGCACCACCGCGGTACGTCGAGCAGGGCGGCGTAGACGGTGTCAGGATCGGCGTCGATGACGACGGTCGTGTGCACGGTGTCGACCTCGGTTTCCACATTCGCGGATGGGATGTACCATATGGTACAGATGACGGCATGACGACGCCGGCACGGTCGCGGCGGGACGACCTGCTGGACCGCTGCATCGAGGTGATAGCCAACGGCGGCTTCAGCGACCGGAGCCTGCGGCAGCTCGCGGCGGAGTCCGAGACGAGTCACCGCATGCTCACCTACCACTTCGGCTCCCGCGCCGGTCTGCTCTCGTCGGTGTTGGCCAGGGTCGAGGCGCAGCAGCGCGCCACCCTCGCCGCCCTGGATCGGGCCGGAGACCGGCCGCTGATCGAGATCTGCCGGGAGTTCTGGGCACACATCAGCGATCCATCGACGGCTCCAATGGGACGCGTGTTCTTCGAGGTCTTCTCGCACGCCCTCTACGGCCGGGAGTATGC
>JBPCOR010000043.1:0-5903 GCA_051000035.1 Mycobacteriales bacterium
GACTCGCGATGGCCTGGGTGACGCCGTCGTGCAGGTCGCCGGCCATCCGACGCCGCTCGGCCTCCTGGGCCGAGACGGTCGCCGCGACGAGCGTGTCCCACTCCCGTTCGAACTCCGCGAGCGCCGATGCCGTGCCGTCGAGGAGGACCCGCAGCCCGACCAGGTCGGCGACGCGCTGCGGGGGGGAGGGCTCCGCCGCCCCGAAGCTTCGATGGACCCGGCTGTGCCCCGCCCGCACTGCCGCGCACCGACCGGGCGGCGTGCGGGCCGGCACGCACAACCGGGACACGGTCTGGCCGTCGTGCAGACCCAGCAGTCGCCGGTGCAGCGGGTTGCGCGGGCTGTCCTCGACGAGCATCGCCGGGACGCCGTCGGCGGCAACCCGGCCGGTGACGCCGAAACCGGCCGGCAGTCTCAGCTCGACGGGGCCCGGTGTCGCCGGGTGGGTGGCGACGAGCGTGAGCTCGCCGGTCGCCTCGACGCGATAGACGAGGCAGCCGTCCGCGCCGAGCGAGTCGGTCAGCAGCGTCGCCACCCGGCTCAGCACGACGTCGAGGGACGGCTCGCGGCTCACGAGCATGCTTACCCGCGCCAGCAGCCGGGGCTCGTCCACCGGCGGGCCCCCGGTTACGCCGAGCGGATCGGTCAATGGAAGAGCCCCTCGCGCAGGGCGGTGGCAACCGCGCCGCTCCGGTCGTTCACCACGAGCTTGCGGTAGAGGCCGCGCAGATGGGTCTTGACGGTGTCGTCGCTGACGACCAGCCGGCCGGCAATCGCCTTGTTGGACAGACCGCCGACGAGGAGCGCAAGCACCTCACTCTCCCGTTGCGTGAGCCCGAGTCGCGCGCCCGGCCAGAATTCGCCGCCGTGCAGGTGGGCAGCCGAGGCCGCGACCCGCCCGGCCAGCGTCGGGTCGATGACGACCTCACCGTCGAACACCTTCTCCAGGTGGCCCACCAGCTCGTGCGCATCGACGCGCTTGAGCAGAAATCCCGCCGCCCCGGCCCGCAGGGCCTGGTAGAGGTATTGCTCGTCGTCGTACACGGTCAGGAATACGACGCGAGCGGACGGGTCGACCGCGTGGATCGCCTTGCAGAGATCGAGGCCGCTTTCCCGTCGCAGCCGCACGTCGCACAGCACGATGTCGGGCAACTCCGCCGCCACGATCCGGGTCGCATCGGCCGCCTCGGTCGCCGTGCCGATCACGCGTACCTTTTGCGGGAACCGCGACAACATCGCCTTGAGTCCTTGCAGCACCATCTCGTGGTCATCGACCAGCAGGATGCGCATGGGCTCGGACATGACAACACGCTAACCGCTCGGGCCGCCACGCCGACGCCGCGAGCCGAGATCACCCGCCGGACCACCCCCGCGGGGGAGCCGCCGGAGCGTCGGTCTCCGTAGCGTGCACGGGATCGGGCCGAAGGAGGCGCTCATGGCGGACGACCGTCTCCGTATCCGCGTGCCGCCGCCCGACCGGGCCACGTCGGCGAGGGGTGCGAATGCCTGACAAGCTCGTCCGGATGACGCGCTCGCAGCTGCCCGACGCGTCCAGCCCGCGACCGGTGATGCTCGCCATCAGTGGCGACAGTGCCTCGGGCAAGACCACGCTCGCCAGGGGCCTGGTCGAGGCGCTCGGGCCGGAGCGGTGCACCGCATTATGCGTCGATGACTACCACCGCTACGACCGCCTCGAACGCAAGGAGCTGCCCTTCACGCCGCTGCACCCGGACTGCAACTACATCGACATCATGGAGCAGCACCTGCAGATCCTCGCGATGGGGCAGCCGATTCTCAAGCCGGTCTATGAGCACGCCACCGGCATGCTGATCCGCCCGGAATACATCGAGCCGAAGCAATTCGTCATCGTCGAGGGGCTCTTCCCGCTCTACACCAAGCTCTCGCGCGCGTGCTGTGACATCAGCGTATTCCTCGACCCGCCCGAGGAAATCCGGCGTGAATGGAAGATCAAACGCGACTGCAGCAAGCGCGGCTACACCCGCGAGCAGGTGGTCGACGAACTCCAACGGCGCGAGCCGGAGTCGACGGAATTCATCCGCCCGCAGCGTCGCCAGGCAGACATCGTCGTCCGCTTCGCGCCGATAAGCACCCGCAACGACCCGCCCGACACGCCGCTGTCGGCCAAGTCGCTGTTGTGGTCGACGATCCAGCACCCACCGCTGTCCGACATCCTCACCGATGACGTGGCGAGCGCGATGCACCTGAAGATCATCCGTGACGTCGACGGCACGCCGGTCGACCGCCTGCACGTGCACGGACACGCAGAGCGCGAGGAGAGTCAGCTGCTGCAGAAGGAGATCTGGGACCGGCTGGCGGGCAACCGCGAATTGCCCCAGGGCTTGGGTGAGCTCACCCCGGGTCAACGCAGCGAACCGCTCGCGGTGACCCAGCTGCTGCTGCTCTACCACCTCGTCCAGGAGGTCTACGAAGTCTGACCGCGACTCCCCCCGACCGGCGAGCTGGGCCCGACCCGACGGCTCGGCGGGCGCGCTGTCCTTGACCGGCGGCGCTGATCCCACCTAGGTTCTGCAAGGAACCTACTGGTCAGACCTCCCAGCCGAGGGTCGGAGTCCTTTCTGTGCGACCAATCCGTGCCGCTGTCAACGCCTGGACGATTACCCTGATCGTCGTCTACGGGCTCTACACCGTGATCCCCGTCCTGTTCTTCAACGACGGCAACCGGCGCATCGCGGGCATGCCGTCGATGCTCTTCTGGTTCAGTCTGCTCCCCTGGCTCATCCCGGGGATCATGTACGTCCTGTACGTCGTCGACGACCGGCTGATGACCCGGCTCGCCGACGAGCGGGCACCCGACCGCGGGGACGCGGGTGACACCGCAGCCGGCACGATCGCGGGTGGTGCGCGATGAGTGACTTCGCGATCCTGCTCGTCTCGCTGATCCTCACCTTCCTCGTCGTCGGCGTGGGCGGCTGGGTCGGCCGGGCCAAGAGCGACAGCCTCGAGGGCTGGCTGGTCCATGACCGCGCCATGGGCGGGCTGTTGCTGTGGTTCCTGCTCGGCAGCGAGATCTATACGGCGTTCACGTTTCAGGGGCTGGCCGGATACTCCTACACCAACGGCGCCGCGGGCTTCTACAATGTCGCGCAGAACGACGTGTCGTACGCCATCGCATTTCTCGTCCTGCCCTGCATCTGGGCGCTGGGCAAGCGATTCGGCTATGTCACCCAGTCGGATTTCATCGCACACCGCTACGCCAGCCCTGCCCTCGGCGTCTTCACCGCCTTTTGTACGGCCATCATCATGATCGCCTACATCGACCTCAACATCGAGGGTCTGGCCGCGATCTTCCACGTCATCGGAGGCGGCTCGATCTCCCCGAACCTCGGCAACTTGCTGGCCTTCGTCGTGCTCGCCGTGTCTGTGTACTTCGGCGGCATCCGTGGCAACGCACTGCAGTCGGTGGCCAAGGACATCCTGATGTTCGTCGCGATCGCGGCGGTCTTCATCGTCGTACCGCTGCACTATTTCGCCGGGTTCGGTGACATGTATTCGCAGTTTACGGCCAAGACGTCGAATTACTTCCAGCTGCCCGGTGTTTCCAAGACCCTCGGGCCGGGCTGGCTGCTGTCGACCGTGCTGCTCAACGGCATCGGGCAGTGGATGTGGCCACAGTGGTTCGGAACCGCCTACACGGCCAAGAATCCCCGGACCATCAAGCGGCAGGCGGTCTGGATGCCGTGGTACCAGCTGGTCAAGGTCGCGGTGCTCACCGTCGGATTCGCAGCCGTCATCGCGCTGGGGACCAAGCAGGACGGCGACAACGTGATGATGCAGATCGCGCACAATATCTTCCCGTCCTGGGCGCTGATCGTCATCGTCGTCGCGGCGATGCTGGCGGCGATCGTGCCGGCCGGCCCGATCGTCATGACGTCGGCAAGCCTGCTGTCGAAGAACGTCGTGCAGACGCTCCGGCCGGCGACAACGGACCGGACCGTGTTCTGGCTCACCCGCGGGCTGGTCTTCCCACTCACGCTCGCCGCGCTGGCCGTAACGATCTTCGCGCCGTCGCTGATCGTCAACGTGCTGCTGGTTGCCTACACCTTCATCGCGCAGCTCTTCCCGGCGATCGTGATCGGGGGAATCTTCTGGCGTGGCGCGACCAAGCACGGTGTCTTCGCCGGCCTGATCGTCGGCTGGCTGCTGTCGGGCTACTGGCTCATCTCCGGCGACAGCGTCATCGGTCGGGTCAACTCCGGGCTGATCGCGCTCGCCGCCAATGTCGTCGTCTTCGTCGCGGTGAGCGTCCTCGCGACGAAGCTGGCCGGCGCGACGCCCGGGACACGCCGGTTCACCGACACGATGCGCGACATCGCCCGGGCGACCCCGGCGGCCCGCAGGAGCCCGGCAGTGGCCGCGAGCGCGGCTCAACCGCCCGCCCGGCCGGCCACCGATTCGGTCTGAGAGGCCGCCTGCCGGCAGCGCAGTGACTGTCGCCGGTGGCCATGCCCTTGCGCGGTCATACTGGCGGGGTGAGCTTTCTCTTCGGCGGCGGCCCCAACCGCGAGCGCGATCCCGAGCTCGCTGCCGCAACCGCTCGCCGGGAGCGCAGGTTCAATCTCGACATCGGCAACCAGGGCGCGCTCGGCCGGGATGCGCCCCCCCGGCAGCGGCGAATCCGGCCCTGGCTGGTCGGTTTCATCGTCATCGTCGTCGTGGTGACGATTTATCGAGCGACGACGGCGACGTCACGTGGCGCGCCCATCACCCGCAGCTGCACGACGCCCGCGGTAGTGGTCGGCTCGACGGTGACCGGGCCGGGCGACCGGATCGAGTGGAGCGGGACCGGGCCGCTCGATGACTATACGCTCGCCGTGGACGGGGTCGCGGCGACCGGCGCGGGCGGCGCGCCGGTGGTGCACTCGAGCGCCGACGGCGGCTTCGTCCTGCATTTCCGGATGGACGGGTGCCTGGTGCACAGCCAGCTCACGGCGCCGAAACAATCCGGGGCGCACGTCGTGCGACTCTTCCGGCTGCAGCCCGGCGGTTACGTCGTCGTCGCGACCAAGCGGCTGACGGTCAGCTGATCCGTGCGGCGCTCAGCCGGTCGGCCAGCGACGAAAGTTCTGCCACGACCGCGACGGCGTCGGCCCGCGTTGGTCCTGATACCGGGAGCCGTAGACCGCGGAGCCGTAGGGATGGGTGGCCGGCGTAGCGAGCTTGAAGATGCACAGCTGGCCGATCTTCATCCCCGGCCACAGGGTGATCGGCAGGTTCGCGACGTTCGACAGCTCCAGCGTGATGTGCCCGGAGAACCCTGGGTCGATGAACCCGGCGGTGGAATGGGTCAGCAGGCCCAGCCGCCCGAGGCTGGACTTGCCCTCCAACCGGCCGGCCAGATCGTCGGGCAGGGTGACGACCTCCAGGGTCGACCCGAGGACGAACTCCCCGGGGTGCAGCACGAACGGGTCGTCACCGGTGGGCTCGACCGGCGTGGTGAGGTCGTCCTGCTGCTCCGCCGGGTCGATGTGGGTGTACTGCTGGTTGTTGAACACGCGGAAGTACCGGTCCAGGCGGACGTCGATGCTCGACGGCTGAACGAGCTCGGGATCGTAGGGGTCGAGGGCGACACGCCCGTTGGCGATCGCGGCGAGCAGGTCACGGTCGGAGAGCAGCATGCGCGGCAGGCTAGCGCGACCCGATACAGTGCTGCGCACCGGCGCACGGTCCACCAGCGCCGTCGGCGGGTGTAGTTCAGTGGTAGAACATCAGCTTCCCAAGCTGACAATGCGGGTTCGATTCCCGTCACCCGCTCCAACGAAAACCCTTATGGAATAAGGGATTCTGGCCCATCTGGTCACCTCGGCAAGATCCCGCTGGTAGCCCGCGTGGGCCGCTATACGCCCCTGTTGACCGTGTTATAG
>JBPCOR010000075.1:0-3872 GCA_051000035.1 Mycobacteriales bacterium
CGGGGACGACTTCGGCGCAGCACTCTCCGGCGCCCGCGTCGCGCAACGTGTCGACGACTTGCCGGCGCACCAGGTCCGCCTCGAGCGGGCCACGATGGGTCGAGGCCAGCACGGTTCGCACGTACCCGCCGTCATCCGGCCGCACGCACCAGCATCGCCACAGACCGGCGATGAGCGGCTGGTCCGCGCCCAGCAGACACAGTGCCGAATCGACGGGGTCGTGCTCCGGACGCCCCGGTTCGTAGGACCACCCGAGGTCAGCGGCCACGATCTGGAAAGCCGTCGGGTCGGCGCCGCCGTCCGGCCGGGAGCTGGCGGTCGGCCGGTCGACACTGTCGTCCACTGTGGACGGTTGATCGGGTAGCTCCGGCTCGGGTAGCTCCGGCTCGGGTCCCTCGGCTTGCTTGGGCTGCTCCGGCTCGGGTCGCTCGGCTTGCTCGGGCTGCGCCGGCTCGGGTCGCTCGGCTTGCTCGGGCTGCGCCGGCTCGGGTCCCTCGGCCTGCTCGGGCTGCGCCGGCTCGGGCTGCGCCGGCTCCGGCTGCTCCGGGGCAGTGACAGGTTCGGCGGGCAGCGGCCATACCAGGCCCGCAGCGGCGAGAAATGCCTCCTGCCGTGGTCCGCGGGCCGCGACGATGTCGGACATCACCATCAGCTGGGCACCGGACGGCGCCACCGCGTCGGCGAGCTCCCGGGTCACCTCCCCGACCCGGTCGAACCGATTCAGCACCGCGCCGTAGACGCGCACCCGGGTCCGCGTGTCCGCTCTGAAGACCTGAACCGCCCGGCGCACCTCGAGCACGTCCGGGCGCTGGCCGATGGCCGCACCCGCGGCCCGGTCGATGCCGTCGAGCCCGGCGTCACCGGGCTGGTAGCTCACCCGAACGCCGGCGCCACCGGGCGATCCGGCCGGCTCCTGGCGCTCCCAGCCGAGCAGCTCGTCATAGCTCACGGCCGCCTCGGAAAGCCGGGCCCGAAGCCCGGCGAGGCCGGACGGATCGTCCTGCAGAACGACGTGGAACGGGCGCGGCGAGCCGATGTCCAGCTCGGCGGTACGCCGGTGTGCGACGTCATCGATCATGCCGCACCACGCCGCGAAGGACGCCGGCTCGGCGGCGAGCACCAGCGCCGCGTCGGTCACGACAAGCACATGACCGTCGGCCGGCAGCCAGGACAGGTCGACGAGCAATGCGCCGATGTCCGCCCAGTCCTCGACCGGGTCGCCGGGCAACTGCACGGCCGCGCCGATCTCGTCGTAGAGGCCGAAGGCGGTCCGCATGCAGGGACCGCGCAGCGCCCGGGTGACCAGGCCGACCGTAGCGAGCATCCAGCCGAGCGCGCGCGCATCGGCCGGCGCACCGTCGAGCAGGTGCACGTGTGGTCCGGCGGGCAGGCGCAGCCGCGCGATCTCGGCCATCGGGTCCCGTTCGGTCACGCCGCCGATCCTCGCATCCCGGATCATCCGGCGTTATGGTGCCGCGTCGCCGCCGCGCTGGGTGCGAACCAGCGCGGTCAGCTCGTCGATGCGGCGTACCAGGTCGGCGTGCTGGCGGGCGGATTCGTCCGGCTCCTTGGGGATCACGACTATCTTGCCGCCCGGCTCCAGCGACGCCGACTGCACGTCGTCGAACCGCGAGGCGCCGGCACCCTGCACCTCGATCAACAGGTCGTCGAGGCTCATCTCCTGCCTGCGCAATGCTCGGGGCTGGACCTTCCCGTCGGTGATCAGCTGCGTCGCCGACCCCTCGACCAGCCGCCGAGTCCGCGCGGCGCGGAAGAGCACCCAGGCCAGCGCTGCGTTGACCACGAAGAGCACGGTGGCCCCGAGCAGCGCGCCGGTCACCGAGTTGTCGTTGCCGATCAGCCCGTTCTGAACGGCGTTCGCGACTGCCAGCAACACGACGAAATCCATCGTATTGAGCTGCGCCAGCTCCCGTTTGCCGGCCAGCCGCAGCGCCACGACCAGGAAGGCGTAGATGAACAGGGCGCGCAATACCTTTTCCCCGGCGGGCGCGCCGAGGCTGAACATGTCATTCCACATGCGCCTATCCTGCGCGCCGGTCCCGGGCTACGGCCGGCAACGCGCTGCAGCGCGGCGACCGGCGTCCTCAGCCAGACAGCTGCGCCACCGCACGCATCTTGTTCGTCGCGTCCAGCGCCGCCACCTTGTAGGACTCGGCCAGCGTCGGGTAGTTGAACACCGCATCGACGAGGTAGTCGACCGTCCCGCCGCACCCGATCACCGTCTGTCCAATGTGGACCAGCTCCGTCGCGTTGGTGCCGAAGACGTGCACGCCGAGCAGATCGCCGGTTTCGGAGTGTACGAGCAGCTTGAGCATTCCGTAGGAGTCGCCGAGGATCGCACCCCGGGCCAGCTCGCGGTAGCGGGAGACACCGACCTCGAACGGCACCGACGCCTCGGTCAGCTCGTCCTCGGTGCGGCCGACGTAGCTGATCTCGGGGATCGTGTAGATCCCGATGGGCTGCAGCTTGGACAGGTGCCCGACCACCGGCTCACCGAAGGCGTGGTACACCGCGCGCCGGCCCTGCTCCATCGATGTCGCGGCGAGTGCGGGGAAGCCGATCACGTCGCCGACGGCGTAGACGTGCTCCGCGCTGGTCCGGTAGTGCTCGTCGACCTCGATCCGGCCGCGATCGTCGGCCGTGATGCCGGCCGCCTCGGTATCGAGGTCGTCGGTGACCCCTTGCCGACCGGCGGAATACATCACGGTGTCGGCCGGCAGTTTCTTCCCGCTCTCCAGGTGGGTGAGGGTGCCGCCGCCGTGGCGTTCCACCTTGGCGACCGTCTCGCGGAACCGGAAAGTGACCGCGAGGTCGCGCAGCTGGTATTTCAGTGCCTCCACGATTTCCAGGTCACATACGTCGAGCATCCGCTCGCGACGTTCGACGACGGTGACCTTGGTGCCGAGTGCCGCGAACATCGATGCGTACTCGATGCCGATGACCCCGGCGCCGACGACGACCATCGACGCCGGAATGCGGTCCATGCAGAGGATCTGGTCGGAGTCGACGACGGTGACGCCATCGAAGTCCACCGTGGATGGTCGGGCCGGGCGGGTGCCGACCGCGATGACGATCTTGTCGGCGGTAATGCGGCGCTCGTCGTTGCCGCGGGTGTCATCGGTCACCGTAACGGCGTGCGGTTCGACGAAACGCGCGCTGCCGGTGAGCATCGTGACGTGGTTTCGGGCCAGCTGGCTGCGGATGACGTCGATCTCTCGCTGGATGACATGGTGGGTCCGGCTGGTCAGGTCGCTGACCGTGATGTCTTCCTTGAGCCGATAGCTCTGACCGTAGAACTCCTGCTGGCTGCGGCCGGTGAGATACACGACGGCTTCGCGCAGCGTCTTGCTCGGGATCGTGCCGGTGTTGATGCACACGCCGCCGACCATGCTGCGCCGCTCGACGATGGCGACGCTGCGACCGAGCTTGGCCCCGGCGATGGCGGCCTTCTGCCCGCTCGGGCCCGACCCGAGGACCAGCAGGTCGAAGTCATACGCCGGGTCGTTCACGTTCTCCTCGGGCACAGCGCCCAACCTGCCCGGTGTCCAGCCCGGTGTCCAGCCCGGCGAGGCCGGACCCGGCGCGCAGTTGTGGCCCCGGCGCCCACCCGGTCTTGGCTCGCGGAGACCGGTGGCGCCGGACCGTACCGGTCCGCTCCGGGCCGGCTCGGCCGCCACGTCCGGTCGCAGAGCCGCCGGCCGGCCCTCCTGCTGGTGTTATCCCCCGCCCCTACCGGCCCGTTGACCTACTGGCCCCGAGTCCGGGGGCACACCTACCGTGAGGGCATCAACCGGCGATCCCGCGTGGGTCCGCGCCAGGTCCGGAGGAGACGACGATGGTCGGCATGCCGG
>JBPCOR010000118.1:0-12564 GCA_051000035.1 Mycobacteriales bacterium
CCCAGCGACCCGGCGGCCGGCCGGGCCGAACTGATTGCCGCCCTACGCCGAGCGGACCGCCGGGTGGTCGCCGCCGGGGCGACGCTCACCGCCGGGTCGCCGGACGCGGAGTTCCATGACCTGCGCAAGCGGGCGAAGGCGCTGAGATACCTGCTCGACGCCGTCGGTCGCGGGCCCGACACCGCCGCCTTCGACGCGTTGCACGCTGAGCTCAAGGCACTGCAGGACACCCTCGGCGTCGTGCAGGACACCGCCGTGCAGCGGGATCTGCTGCGCCGGCTGTCGGCCGGTGAGCGGGATGCCGCTGGGCAGGGCGCGGCGGAGCGACTCGCACAGCGGATCGAGCTGCGCGGGCGGGAGGCCCGCTCAGCTGTGCCGCCGGGGATCGTCGCGCTGGTCGACCGGGGACGGGCGTTCTGGTCTGGACTCGACGCCGTCGTCGGGGAAAAGACCACGCCGGCGAGCTAGCGCGGCGGCTTCGGTGCGGCCGGCAGCACCGAGCTTGGCCAGAATGTTGGAGACGTGCACGCTGACGGTCTTGGCGCTGATGAACAGCTGCCCGGCGATGTCGCGGTTGCTGCGCCCGGTCGCAACCAACGCCAGCACCTCGTTCTCGCGCGCGGTCAGCGACTCGTCCCGCCGGGAGGCATGCCCGGATGCGGCCGGCCGCGAGCCGCTCGAGCCGGCACCGCCGATGCCGCGGAGCTCGGCCAGCACCGGTTCTGCCCCCAGCCGGGCGGCGGCGGCGTGGGCGAGGGCGGCCTGCTCGGCGGCGTCCTCCGGATGGCCGGTCGCCCGCAGCGCCGCGGCCAGCCGGGCTCGTGACCGCGCCGTCTCATAGACGTGCCCGAAGCGGTCGAACGCCGCTACCGACTCCCGCCACAGCCCGACCAGCTCCGCCTCCGCTGGCCGATCAGAGCCGGTCAGCCACCTCAGCCTGGCCTGTTCGGCGGCGAGTCTGGCCAGCCACGCCACGCTCTCCGGGCCGCGGCCGCGGGCTGCCGCCGGCCCGTCGGTGGCGACCTGGCGGGTGTCGGCGACGACGGCGGCGCCGCGGCGAGCCAGTTCGGCCCGGTCGGCACCGGCTCGGCCGGCCGCGGTGGCGATCTGTCCGGTCAGCAGGGTGCCCAGGCGCAGCCGGGCCTCGAACGCGGGCTCGTGCCACAGCGCGCCGACCGTGTCGACGACGTCGTCGTGAACGGCCTGCGCAGCGTCGATGTCGTCGCGCTGGCCGAGCAGGTCGATGGCTGCCGCGCCGCTGCCGATGGCGATCCAGCCGTCGTAGGCCCACCATGCCCGCAGCTCAGGCAGGCCGTCGAGCGCGCCGGTCTGGCCGCGTGCTGCCGCGAGCTCGAGGCCGACGGCCGCGAGCACCGCGACGGCCGCCTCAGGCGGCGAGTCGCTGGTATCGGTGGCGTCGGCCACCAGGTCCCAGTCGCCGCAGATGTGCGCGACCACCGCAGTCATCACCCGACCCTCGAAGCCGTACGGCGACCATGGCCGCCCGACCTCGATTGCCCGCCGCCACGCCTCCCGGTAGACCTCCAGCGCCTCACGCAGCCGGCCCAGCTCGAGGTGGACTCCGGCCAGGTTGATCAGGGCCCGCAGCTCTGCACCGGGCTCGTGGGCATGTCGGGCCTGATCGATTGCCGCGACCAGGGACGCCTGCGCGCCGGCCGGGTCGCCGGCCCGCTCCTCCAACCGGGCCAGCGTCGTCGCGGCGTCGGCGGCGACGTCGGCGAGGTCGAGCTTCCGGGCGATGTCCAGCGCCTCGCGGGCCCACCGGTTGGCGTCGCCGGAGCGATTTCGGTTCAGCGTGGCGCGGGCATGCGTCAGCGCGATCCGGGCGCGCAGGTCGCTGGGCGGCTCGGGCGGCACCAGCCGCAGCGCTTCGGTGGTCAGCGCGAGGATGTCGGCGCTGCTCTCGGTCAGCAGCGCCGCGATCGCCACGCCGTGCAGCAGCCGGGCCCGATCCAGCGGGGGTGCATCGCCGGGCAGCGCGCGCAACTGGTCCTGCGCCAGTGCTACCGCGCGCAGCATGTGGCCGGCCGCCGTGGCCGCCGCGCTGGCCCGCACGGCGACCTCGATCGGGTCGACGGCCCCGGCCGGATGAAAACCGCCGGCCGTCTCGGCCGGAACGGCCAGCGCGGCCGCCACCTCCGGATCGGCCAGCAGCTCCAGCGCTCGCTCGTAGTGCCCGGCTCCCTCGTCCGGTCCGCCGACGGCCATCGCCTCGTCACCGGCCCGGACACTGGCGCGGGCCGCCGTCACCAGGTCGTGTGCCGCTCGGGCGTGCCGGGCAAGCTCGGCTGCGGTGCCGTCACTGCGGTGCGTCGTCAGCGAGGTCGCGTAGGCCGCGTGCAGGCGGACCCGCTCGCCGGGCAGCAGATCCTGGTAGACGGCCTCGGCGAGCAGCGCATGCCGGAACGCGTATCCGTTGCTGCCGACGCCGACCAGCACGTTGGCCTCCACGGCCGCCCGCAACGACCGGTCCAGCGCTGCGTCGTCCAGGCCGGCGCTGCCCGCGAGCAGCTCGTGCGACACCCGCCGCCCGGCGACCGAGGCAGCCCGCACGGCGACTCGCGCGTCGTCATCGAGCCGGTCCAGTCGGGCGAGCAGGAGATCCGTCAGCTCGATCGGCAGGGTGCCGACGCCCGCTGCCGTGGCGGCGACGAGTTCCTCGACGAAGAGCGGATTGCCCTCGGAGCGGTCCAGGATCTGGTGCACGTCACCGGCCGGCAGCGGCGGCGGATGCAGGTGGCGGACCATCCGGCGCAGGTCCGGGCCGCCCAGCGGGCCGACCTGTATGCGGGTGACCGCCGGCAGTCGGGACCACTCCGCGAGCGTCGATCGGAGCGGGTGGCTGCGGTGCAGGTCATCGGAGCGGTACGACGCGAGCAGGCCGACCGGTGCAGCGAAGGGTCGGCTGAAAAGGTAGGTCAGCAGATCGCGGGTCGAGCGGTCGGCCCAATGCACGTCCTCCACGACGAGCAGCAGCGGCGCCTGCTCGCCGAGGCGTTCGAGGGCGGCGTGCACCGCATCGAACAGCGCCGACCGGTCGGTGGCCTGATGCGCACCGGCGCCGTCGGCGAGCAGCCGGTGGCGGGGCAGCAGCCGGGCGATGGCCGGGCTGTCCTCGATCAGCGCCTTGGCGAGCCCGGGCGCTGCCGACGACAGCTGGCCAAAGGCCTCCGTGAACGGCAGGTACGGCAGCGCGCTGTCGCCGAAGTCCAGGCAGTGCCCGACCAGGACCCGCCAGCCGGCCGCGGCCGCGTGGTCGCCGATTGCACCGACCAGCCTGCTCTTGCCGACCCCGGCATCCCCGCCGACCAGCACCGAGCCGCCCGGCTCGCCGTCCACGCCCAGCAGCTCGGCAAGCCGGCGGATCTCCTCGACGCGCCCGACCAGCGGGGTCAGCACCGGCAACGAAGCCACGTCGCCCATCATCGCGGACATGGCCGACAACCTCCGATGTGCACCCGCCGGGCGGTTGTCTCGGCGGTCACCCTGGCCGCCGCTGCGGCAACCGATGCCCCGTCGCCGGTCAGTCGACGGATGTCCGGCGGGGCGGCACGGTGGGCTGGTGACGCCGATGCGGCAGGTGCGGTCCGCGGCGCGTCCGGCGCGACTTGCGCGGGAGGTCTGCGATGAGGTGCTCGCGACGGTAGGCAACCTCGGCTTCGATGAACGAATCTGGCAGAAACATGAGCGTGCTCCCCTGGCTGATGTGGCGCTGTGGTGTGGCCCGACACGATCGACGATGCGCGTCTGAGGAGGTCGCCCGCATCGGAAGAAATCCGTATCTGCGGTTGACCGGCGTCGGCGCGGCCGCGGAACCGTCTTAGGACGGTCTAAGGTCGCTGGGTCGCTGGGTCCCTGGGTCGCCGGGTCGCCGGGTCGCGGAGCGGTGGGCCCTCAGCCTCGACGGGCCCGCTAGGGTCCAGCCCGGAGGTGGCTCAATGCGCATACTCGTGTCGGCCGACATGGAAGGCGTCACCGGCGTCACCTGGCCGGCCGACGTCGAGCCGGGAACCGAGCAGTGGCAGCGGTTCCGGCGGCTGTTCACCGGTGAGGTCAACGCCGCCGTGGCGGGCCTCGTCGCCGGCGGGGCCGATGAGATCCTGGTCAACGAGGCGCACAACGACCAGCGCAATCTGCTCATCGAGGACCTGCACGAGCGCGCCGATCTGCTCACCGGCAGGCACAAGACGCTGTCGATGATGGAGGGCATCGACCAGGACGTCGACGGCGTCGTCTTCCTCGGCTACCACGCAGCCGCCGGTGTCGACGGGGTGCTGTCGCACACGTACCTCGGCAACTCCATCACCGGCGTCTTCCTCGATGGCGACCGGGCCAGCGAGGGCTGGCTGAACGCCGCGCTCGCCCGCGAGTTCGGCGTACCCGTCCTGCTGGTGACCGGAGACGACCGCACCTGCGACGACGCAGCCGTCTATGCGCCCGATTCGCGGCGGGTGGCGGTGAAGAAATGCATCTCCCGGTACGCCGCGATCTGCCATCCGCCGGCGCGGACGTACCAGGACATCCGGGCGGCCGCGCAGGACTCGATGACCCTTGCCGGCCGTGGCGCCGAGGACACCCGCGCCCACCGGGTCACGGTGGAGTTCGACGCCACCCACCTCGCCCTGGCGTGCCTCGCGGTGCCCACCGTGCAGCGGACCGGCGAGCGGGAGATCGGCTACGACGCGCCGTCGATGCGCGCGGTGATGACCTGCTTCAAGACCGTGACCTATGCCGTGTCCAACGCCGTAGAGGATGTCTACGGCTGACCGGCCCCGGTCGTGAGCGTGTGCCCGACCCCGGGCGGCCGCGGCCCGGCGGGCCGCTCTCCGCCTGCCGAACATGCGCAGCTGGCCAGCTCGCCCGGCGTGTCACGGACGTGTTGCGCATGGCCGCCACGGCAGGGACCTGTAGATGTATATGTGGTCGACGCCGTCCTGGCCGGTCGTATCGAGCTGCCGGGCGCGGAGAAGTCCACTGTGGATGGCGACCCGCGCGGACGCGACGTTGTCCGGGCGGACGCGCGCGACCAACGTGAGGTCGGGGCGTTCGCTCGTGGCCCACCGAACCACCTCGTTCGCCGCCTCGGTCGCGACACCATTGCCCCACGCCGCCGGATCGAGCCGGTAGAACAGATTCAGCACCGGGTCGCCCGCGAGGCTCATCAGCTTGACGCCGCAGAACCCTTGCACCGCAGGGTCGTCGCGACGCCGGATCACCCAGTAGCCGACGCCGTGCAGGTGCCAGTTCCGTTGCCACCTGGCGAGCAGGTCCGCGGCCTCAGCCCGGGTGGTCAGGGCGTCGGACGGGTTGTGCTCGCACGCGCGGGGATCGGCGTGGACGCCGAGGATCGCGTCCACATCGCCGGCCACCGGTTGCCGCAGCGACAGCCGGGGCGTACGAAGTTCCTTGTCCGCGGTCACGATCCGGTCGGGACGAGTGGCGGGTCGAGCAGCCGGAGGGTGGCGGCGTCCGCGTCGAGTTCGGCGGCGACGCCGATGGAAAACGTCTGGACGTGCCCGCCGTGCCCGACGTTCGCTCGCATCAGCATCGGTGCGCCGAGGTCGCCGAGCCGCTCGGTCAGGATCGCCTCGATCGCCGTCTGCTCGCCGCAGTTGGTCCAGCTGCCGGTGATGATGCCGGCGACACCGTCCAGGTACCCGCTGCGGCGCAGCTGGGTGAGCATCCGGTCGATGCGGTAGTCCTCCTCGGTCTCCTCCTCGACGACCAGGATGCCGCCGTCCGCAGGCCGCGACGTGTCGGTCCCGATCGAGGACGTCAGCAGGGTCAGGCAGCCGCCGAGGGTCACCCCGCGCGCCACCCCGCCGACCGCCGCCTTGCCGTTCGGGTAATGGATGTGCATCGCCCGCTCGGGATGCATGAGAACGCGCGCGAGCGAGGCGAAGGAGTACGGGTCGCCGGCGCCCACCGACTCGACCATGGGCGAGAGCAGCGACGCCCAGCGCAGCTTGACGGCGACCGCCTCCAGGATCGCGGTGACGTCGGAGTAGCCGGCGAGCACCTTCGGCGTCGCGCCGGCGAGCCTGGCCCAGTCCATCGCGGCGAGGGTGCGTTGGGCGCCGGATCCGCCGGTGGCGAAGATGATTCCGGCGATGTCCGGGTCGGTGATGGCCGCCCGCAGGTCACCGGATCGCAGTGCGTCATCGCCGGCGAGATAGCGGCGAAGGCTGCTGGTGGCGCGCGCCGAGTCATACACCACCGGCTCCAGGCCGGCGAAGCGCAGCGCGTCGAGAC
The DNA here is from genome assembly GCA_051000035.1 of Mycobacteriales bacterium. GTDB lineage: Bacteria > Actinomycetota > Actinomycetes > Mycobacteriales > QHCD01 > QHCD01. The sequence goes on from JBPCOR010000118.1 coordinate 6,274, forward strand.
CCCGGCCGAGTTGCTCCGCGCCGGCTGGGCTGCTCGCCGACAGCACCGCGACGCGATCGCCGGCGCGCAGTGCGGGGGGCCGGATCAGCGAGCGTGTCTCGGTCACGAGCGGGCCCGTTGCACGGTGTCCCCGGCGTCGGCCTCGATGTCCGCCTCGACGGCAGCCTCCGCGGTCGCCTCGGCGACGTCCCCGGCGAAGTGACAGGCCACCAGGGTCTCTCCGGCCGACAGTGCCGGCAGGATGTCTACGTCGGTCGAGGTGCACACCTCGGCGCGCCCGGCGCCGGCCGCCTCGAGGGCGGTCCGGCGCGGGCAGCGCGGATGAAACCTGCAGCCTGACGGGATCCGGGTGGGGTCGGGAGGCTCGCCGGTGAGCAGCGTCGGCTTCGCGCTGCCGGACCGGCGATCGGGCAGCACCGAGATCAGCGCCCGCGTGTACGGGTGCCTGGGGTGTTGCAGCACCTCCTCGACGGTGCCGACCTCCACGATCCGGCCGAGGTACATCACGGCGACCCGGTCGGCGATGTTCCAGGCCAGGCCGAGATCGTGGCTGACGACGAGCGCGGACAGGCCGAGATCCTCGCGCAGGTCGAGGATCAGCCGGAGAATCTCGCCGCGCACCGACGCGTCCAGCGACGACACCGGCTCGTCGGCGACGATCACGTCGGGCTCCAGGGCGAGCGCACCGGCGATGACCACGCGCTGCTGCTGTCCGCCGGACAGCTCGTGCGGGTACCGGCCGACGAACTGCTCCGGCGGCCGCAATCCGGCCCGGGTGAGGGCGGCGTACACGCGGTGATTCAGGTCCGATCGCAGGCCGTGCAGCCGGGGTCCCTCGGCTACGGCGTCGAAGACGTTCTGCCGCGGGTTCAGCGCCGCCGCCGGGTCCTGCAGCACCAGCTGGACGTGCCGCCGGTACGCCTTCAGCGCGGCGCCGCCGTAGCGCAGGACCGCACCGGAGTGGCGCACCTCGCCGCGGCTCGGCCGCACCAGCCCGATGAGCGCGCGGGCCAGCGTGCTCTTGCCGCAGCCCGACTCGCCGATGAGAGCGACGATCTCGCCGGCCCCGAGGGTGAGGTTGACGCCGTCGACGGCGCGGGCCGCACCGCCACCACGCCGCGCGGGGAACGTCACGCCGAGGTTGCGTGCCTCCAGCGCGGGCTCCGCAGCGGGACCGGCATCGGTCCGGGGCCCTGCCGTCACCGCGTGGTCCGCACGTCGTCGGCGCGTGGCTCCTCGGCCAGGTCTGCCAGCTCCGACGGCTCGCCGGGCTGCGATTGCGCTGGTACGCCGGCGAATTCGGGGAGCACCCGCAGGCACGCCGACCGGCGCGACGCCGGGTCGCCGTCGAGCGCGGCCTCGCCTGGCGGTGCACCGGCCGGCCAGAGCGCGATCTCGTGGTCGCGGCAGGCGGCCATCGACACCGGGCAGCGCGGGGCGAAGGCGCATCCGGGCAGCTCGGCCCGCAGGTCCGGCGGGTCCCCGGCCAGCCCGGTGGGCGCGAGCCGGGAGGCCGGGTCGCCGATGCGCGGGAAGGCGGCGCCGAGCGCGCGGGTGTAGGGGTGCCGCGGCCGGTCGATGAGGGCGCGGGACGGCCCGATCTCCACGATCCGGCCGGCGTACATGACGGCGAGCCGGTCGCATGCCTGCGCCAGCACCGACAGGTCGTGACTGATGAAGATCATGCCGATGTGCGAGTCGCGGACGAGGTCGGCCAGCAGGGTGAGGATCTGCGCCTGCACGATGACGTCCAGCGCCGTCGTCGGCTCGTCGGCGATGATGAGGTCCGGGTCGCAGGCGAGTGCCATCGCGATCATCACCCGTTGACGCTGCCCGCCGGACAGCTCGTGCGGGTAGCTCCGGGCCCGCCGGGAGGAGACGCCGACCGAGTCCAGCAGCGCGGCCGTCCGCTCCCGGGCGGTGCGCTCGCCGACCTTGGAGTGCAGCAGGATCGGCTCCCGGATCTGCTCACCGATGGAGCGGACCGGGTTCAAGGCACTCATCGCCCCCTGAAAGACGATGGATGCGTCGGCCCATCGCACGGCGCGCAGGGCCGCCCAATTGGCGGTGAGCAGATCATCACCCCGGAACCGGATCGCGCCGGACACCTGTGCCGAGGGCGGCAGCAACCGGAGCAGGCTCAGCGCGACCGTCGACTTGCCCGACCCGGATTCCCCTGCCATGGCTAGGGTTTCGCCGGCATCGATGGCGAAACTGATCCCACGTACAGCCCGCACGACGTCATGGCCGGTCCGATAGGACACCGACAGATCGTCGACCTCGAGCAGCATCAGGACTTCTTCGCCATGCGCGGGTTCAAGATCGTCTCGATCGCCCTGCCGGTAAGGGTGAAGCCGAGGACGACGACCACGATGGCGATCCCCGGCGGCAACAGATACCACCACGCGCCGCCGGTGACCGCCCCCTGGTTGAAGGCCTGATTGAGCATCGAACCCCAGGACACGTCGGTCGGGTCTCCCAGACCGAGGAAGGTGAGCGTCGTCTCGGCGAGGATGGCGCCGGCGACGGTGAGCGTGCTCGACACCAGGATCAGCGGCGTCACGTTCGGCAGCACGTGCCGGGCCATGATCTGGACATTGCCCGCGCCGAGAGCCCGGGCCCGTTCGATGAACGGGCGCGCCTCCACAGCCAGGGTCTGGGCCCGCACCAGCCGCGCGGTGCTCGTCCACGACGTCACGGCGATCGCGATGGTGATCGACGTCGCGCCCTGACCGAGTACGGCGGCGAGTGAGATCGCGAGCGGCAGACCGGGCATGGCGATGAACCAGTCGGTGACGTGCATCAGCCCCTTGCCGATCCAGCCGTCGTAGTGCCCCGCCAGCAGGCCGATCGACGCACCGACCACGACCGTCAGCAGGGTGGAGATCACGCCGATCGCTAGCGACGTGCGCGATCCCCAGATCACCAGCAGCAGCACCGAGCGGCCGGGCTGATCCGTGCCGAGCGGGTAATGCGAGGTCGGGGCGGCCAGCGGCGCACCGGTCGCCTTGGTGACATTGAGGTCGTTCTGGCTGATGAACAGCGGAGCGGTCAACGCCAGGGCGACGAACGCGACCAGCACCACGAGGCCGGTGACGCCGGTCGGCAGCTGCAGGTAGGACCGGACGAAGCGCCGCAGCGCCTGCGTGCGGGGCGGCGCCGCGACCCTGCCCCGACCGGCGACGGCGGTGTCGGCGGCCGTCACTGCGCCCGCACGCGCGGGTCGAGAAACCGATACAGAATATCGGCAAGCAGGTTCATCACGATGATCGACGCGCTGAAGATGATGAACGTGCCCTCCAGCAATTGAAGGTCCGGGATGCGCAGCGCGTTGAAGGTCAGGTAGCCCAACCCGGGCCAGGAATAGACGGTTTCGACCGCGATCGCGCCGCCGATCAGCCCACCGAGCTGGAGGAAGATGACCGTGACCGTCGGCAGCAGTGCATTGGGGACCGCATGCTTGCGGCGGACGTCGTCGTCGCGCAGCCCTTTCGCCCGAGCGGTGAGCAGATACGGGCTGCCGAGCTCATCGATGATCGACGAGCGCATGATGGTCACGTATTGGGCGAAGACGACGAGCACCAGGGTCAGGCATGGCAACACCAGATGTCTTGCCACGTCGAGGATGTGGCCCAGCTCCCCACCACTGACGTTGGCATTGGTCATCCCACCGGCCGGGAAAAGCGACGGGATCGGACCGAAACCGACGCTAAACGTGACCAGCAGGATAAGCCCCAGCCAGAACGTCGGTACGGACCACAGGGTCAGGGAAATCCCAGAGGAGGCCCGGTCCAGCGTGCTGCCGTTCCGCCATCCGCTGCGCACCCCGAGCCACAGCCCAAGCACGACGGAAATGATCGTCGAGGCGCCCATCAGCAGTACGGTCGGCCAGATTCGGCTGCCGATCAACGACGACACCGTGGCGTGGTACTGGTAGGAGTAGCCCAGATCGAGGGTGAAGGTGCGGTGCAGGAAGTCGATGAACCGCACCCACACCGGCTTGTCGACGCCCAGTTGCTTACGTAGCGCGGCGATCTGGCCCGGGCTGGTCGGTCGGCCGCGGGTCAGCGCCGCCACCGGGTCCGAGGGCATCACGCTGAAGATCGTGAATCCGATCAGCAGCGTCACCATGAAGCTGACGACGGCAGCGGCGACCTTACGGGCCAGATACCCGCCGAAGCCCCCGCGCCTGGTGGATTCCGCCGCCGCCGGTTCGGCGGACCCGATGGCGACCGGGTCGAGGGTCGTCACCCGCTACTCTCGCTCGGCCGCCGTCGACCGGCGCCGCAGCAGCACAGTCGCGACGATCCCGACGACCACCAGGACGGCGACGATCACGCCGATGTAGGTGCCCGTATGGCTCGACTTCTTCGAGGCGATCGGGCTCGCCTGGGACCAGTTGACGAAGTGGTTTTGCAGCGGGTAGATGCCAGCGGAATCCGCGGCTCCGCTCAGGTAGTTCGACGTGGACTCCGTGCGCAGACCGGAGAGCTGGTCCTTGTAGTACAGCATGATATCGACGTTGTTGCTGTAGAGAATCGACTGCATCTGACGGATCGCCTTGGCCCGGGTGGCGACATTCGCCGTGGACAGTTGCTGCGTGTACAGCTTGTCGTAATCTCTGTTGCAGAAGAACGCGTCGGTGCTGCCGTTTGTTTTCGTGCTCGGCGGCAAGGCGCCGCAGGTCTGAATCGACAGCAGATAGGTCGGATCCGCCCCCGTCGCCCAGGCGTCCATCAGCATGTCCCAGTCGCCCTTGACGAGATTCTTGTTCAGCGCGTCGAAGCTCATCGGCTGGACCGTAACGTTGATGCCGATGGCCTGCAGCCAGGGCTTCAGGTATTGCGCGATCTGTGCGTCCTGGTCGTCGTCGGAGTGGATGCCGAGTCGGAGCTTGAGCTCCTTACCCGTCCTGGGATCGCTCCGGATGCCGTCGCTGCCCTTCTTGTACCCGGCCTGGTCGAGAATCTGGTTCGCCTTGGCGGGGTCGTAGCTCACCGTGTCGCCGGCGTTTGGTTTCCATGACCATTGCGGAAAGGCGCTGGGAATGTACCCCGCACCGGCATCTCCCAGGCCGTCGAGGATCTTCTTGACGAGCGTTTGTCTGTTGAAGGCATAAGCGATGGCCGTGCGTAATTTCGGGTCGGCGAGCGCCGGATTGCCGGTACCGAACTTCTTGCCAGATTTGGTTCGCGCGCCCGGGTTGATCTCCAGCCCGGTCCAGCCGACGGGTCGCGTACGGTAGGTCTTGATGGCACCGACGGTGCCCAGTTTCTTGAATTCGGTCGGTGTCATTCCGGTGAGCTGATCCAGCGAGCCGGTCCGCAGTGCCGCAACCGAGGCGTCCGAGCTCTTGAAGTAGTAGCTGATCAGCTCGTCGTATTTCGGCTGCGCCCCGGCGAAGTCCTTGTTGCGTTTCAACGTCGCGTACTGATCGGTCTTGAAAGCCGTGAGCTGCCATGGTCCGTAACCCACGACCGGCATCTCGGTGTTGAGCTCCTTGGCGATGTTCTTCACCCGCGCGGCCCAGATGTGTTCCGGGACGACCGGAATGCTGACGTAGGGCAGGTTGCCCTGGGATGTCTTCGTCTTGATCACGACGGTCGAGGCGTTCGGTGCGGTCACGCTCTTGAAGTTGGCGACCAGCGAGCCGTTAGCCGATGCGGCCGCATCGTTGTGCATGACCAGGTTGTAGGTCCAGGTCACGTCCTTGGCCGTGATCGCCTTCCCGTCGGTCCATTTCAGCCCGGTATTCAGTACGAAGGTCCAGGTCTTGTTGTCCGCGGAGTGGGTAATGGTCTTCGCCAGGTACGGCTGGGGGTTGTTCTGCGCGTCCCCCACAGTCAGCGCCGGATAGATGACGCCGATGATGTTCAGCTCCCCGTCGTAATAGGAGGTGAACGGGTTGAACGTGGTCAGCTCGGTGTCCGAGGCGATCGCGAGCGTCGAGGAGGACGCGGCTGAGGCCGGGATGGCGCTCGCTCCGAGCAGCGCCGAGGCGGCGATGACGATCGAGCTCGCCACCGCCGCGCCGGCCCGGCGGCGAATACCGTGACGCGGGCGATGCAGGGTCGTCGGTGTGGTCATGGAGTGGCACTCCTTCGGACGGGTGCACCGAGACCGGCGGACGCGGTGGGTGCTGACTCTGGCGGTGTTGATGCGGGCGGTGTTGATGCTGGCGGTGTTGATGGTGGCGGTGGGATGTGCTGGCTGGATGAGGCGCGGAGCGTACCCGGCATGACGGTGTCCGGCCGGGTGCACCGCGTCAGGTCACCCGCTTCGGTGATGATG
>JBPCOR010000119.1:0-4906 GCA_051000035.1 Mycobacteriales bacterium
GCAGCCGCAGCAGCGCGTCGCCGGACGCGGCATCGGCGAGCACCTGAAGTGTCGACACCACGTCGCGGACCTCGGGCACGTGCAGCAGGCCGCCGATCTCGACGAGCTCGACCGGCACACCGTGTCCGGCGAGCGCGACGGCAATCGCATCGAAAGCGCTACGCCGGCGGCACAGCAGCGCCACCGACCGCCCCGGCCGGCCGGCGGCCCGGTCATCGGCGTCGGCGGCCCAGATGGCGGCGATCTCAGCGGCGACCCAGTCCGCTTCCCCGGCCGCCGTCTCGAACAGCCCCACCCGCACATCGCCGGCCCGGCTGTCCGGACCCGGCGCCAGCTCGGCGACCGGGATCCCGCTGCGCCGCAGCGGCTGCGAGAGCGCGTTCGCGGCGTCCAGGATCGCCCGGTCGTTGCGGAAGCTCATGGACAGCGGCAGCTCCGGCGTACGGCGCCCGGGGGTGGCGAATTCGGCCGCGAACCGGCCGAGGTTGCCCGCGCTGGCGCCCCGCCACCCGTAGATCGACTGGCACGGGTCGCCAACCGCGGTCACCGCGTGCCCAGCGCCGAAGAGCGTGCGCATCAGGACCAGCTGCGCATAGCTGGTGTCCTGGTATTCATCGAGCAGCACCAGGTCATAGCGGGAGCGCTCGATCGCCCCGACCTCGGCCGCGGCCAGCGCGACGCGGGCCGCGAGCGCCAACTGGTCGGCGAAGTCCAGCGCACCGGCAGCGACCTTGCCGGCCTGATAGCGCCCGACCAGCGCCATCAGGTCCGCTCGGGCGTCGCCGACGGCCAATGCGGCCGCGACCGGGGCATAGACCCCGGGCTTGCGCTTGCCGTCCGGCACGGCTTCGACGGTGCGGCGCAGCTGGGCGGCGAACCGGAGCACGTCGTCGGTCTCGACGAGGTGCTCACCGAGCTGCGCGGCCAGCTCCATCACGTGGTGGATGACCGTCACCGGCTTGTAGTCGACTCGGTCCAGCCGCCCGTCGTAGGACATCACGATGCGCTGGGCCAGCTGCCACGAGGCGGCCTGCGTCATCAGCCGGGACGACGGCTCCCGGGCGATCCGCAGGGCGTGCTCCCCCACGATCCGGGCGGCGTAGGAGTGGTAGGTCAGCACGGTCGGCTCGTCCACCGGCTCGGCCGAATGTGCCGAGTAGGCCGAGCCGGCCGCGGGCGTGGTCGCCGTGTCGGCGGCGGTACTGCCGGCCGGATCGACCGGGGGCGGCCCGATCCCGGCGGCGGCCAGCCGGCGCAGCCGGGACCGCAGCCGGTCGGCCAGCTCGCTCGCCGCCTTGACCGTGAACGTCAGACCCAGCACCCGCTCCGGTCGCACCCGCCCGGTCGCGACGAGCCACAGCACCCGCGCCGCCATCGTCTCGGTCTTGCCCGAACCGGCGCCGGCGACGACGACCGACGGGAGCAACGGCGCGGTGATCACCTCGCACTGCTCGGGCGTGGGAGCTGGCAGGCCGAGTCCTACGGCGAGCTCCCCGGCGGACAGGTCCGGCCCGGGACGGCTCACCGGTCGTCCCCGCCGACCTGCCGGCCGACCAGGACCGAAGGGCAGCAGTACCGGGCCGCACACAGGCGGCACTGGGTGCTTGGCGTCGCCAGGAAGACCGACCCGCCCATGCCGTCCGCGGTATCGGCGGCGAGGGCCCGGGCCCAGTCCGGATCCGGGTCCTCGGCGAGGGCGCGCTGCCGCGGCTCGGAGGCCTTCGCGGTGCCGCCGAGATAGACGAGCGACGCTCCGCCGGAGGAACGCGAGTCGTCAACCTCGGCGAAGCCGCCCCCGGTGACCGCCAGCTGGTAGATGCCCAGCTGCGGGAACCGCGCGAGCTTCTCACCGGTCGGCTTGCCCGAGCCGGAGCCGGTCTTGAAGTCGACCACCACGAGCGTGGCACCGTCGTGGCGCTCCAGCCGGTCCACCCGGCCGGTGAGGTGGGCCCGGTCGACCTGCAGGTCGAACGGCAACTCGACGCCAACGACCTCGACGTCGTCGGTGCGCGCATGCAGCCAGCCGAGCAGCTTGTCCAGCTTGGTGTGGGCGTCACGCCGTTCCCGGTCCAGGCGCCACGGGGGCCCGAGGTCGCGCTCGATATCGTCGAGGGCGTCGTCCAGGCGCGCCCGCAACGCGTCGTCATCGAGGCCTTCGGTCACCGCAGCTTCGGCCAGCGCGTGCAGGATCACACCGAGACTCTGACTCACGCTCGCTGCCGATGCGGCGCCCGCGCCCTCCAGGAACCAGCGCAGCTGGCAGTCGGCGAATTTCTGCACCTGCGACGCCGAGACTCGCACCGGGTCGGATCCGGGGAGCAGCGGGGCGTCGTCCGAGATCGGCGCGAGGCCCCACCAGCCGGCCGGATCGGCGCCGCGTACCCCTGCCGCGGCCAGGCGGGCGAGCCCGCGGGCGGCGGCCTCGCGTCGTGGCATCGGCGCTGCCGGATCGGTCACGGCCGACCTCATCTCGGCGACGATCGCGGGCAGCGCGAAGAACCGTCGGATCACCTGCGGCTGGCGGTCGTCGCCGGCCGATCGGGGGTCGATCTCGGCTAGGAAGCGCGACGGTGTCTCGTCGTCGCCCTGTACGGCGGTGACCAGCAGCGCTCGGCTCGCGCGGGTGATCGCGACGTAGAACAGCCGGCGTTCCTCGGTGAGCAATGGCCCCAGCGCCGAGACGACCTGCGGGTCGTGACCGCCGGCGACGTCGACGAGCACCTCCGAGCCGAGCACGCTGCCGCGCCGTCGCAGGTCCGGCCAGCTGCCCTCCTGCACCCCTACTACGACGACCAGCGGCCATTGCAGACCCTTTGCGGCGTGCGCGGTGAGCACCCGGACGCGGTCGCCGGTGCGGCTCGCCGGGGCGAGCGTGTCGCCGGGAATCTGCTGGCCGGCAAGCGATTCGATGAAGCTACGGACGTCGGTGCCCGGCGGCAACTGGTCGACGAACCGGGCCGCCGCGTCGAACAGCGCGACCGCGGCGTCGAGGTCGCGGTCGGCGATGTCCGCCGCCGGGCCACCACGGCGCACGATGCCCTCGAGCCGCGCGGGCAGGCCGGACGCCGACCAGACCGACCACAGCACGTCCTCGACGCTGGCCGGCGCTATCATCTACTCCCGCGCGGCGGTGAGCAGCCGGGCGACCCTGGTGGCCGGCCGGGCGATCCGCTCGCGCACCTGACCGAGCAGGCCCGGGTCGGTCAGCGCCTGCGCGAGCAGGGCATCTGACCGGCTCCGGCCGCCGGCCTCGCCGTCGATCCGCAGCAACTCTCGCCGCAGCCGCCGCGCGGCCAGCGCGTCGGCCCGGCCGAATTGCGAGCCGAGCAGCTCGATCGCGTCGGGCGGATCGACGGACCCCCCGCCGGCACAGCGCAACAAGAGCAGGAAGGACGCGACGAGTGGCTGCGCGGCGAGCGGCAGATCGTCGCCCGCGACCTGCACGGGCACGCCGGCGGAGGCAAGGGCGCGGCGCAGCTGAGGGAGGGTGCGCACGGTGGACCGCACCAGCACCGCCATGTCGCCCCAGGCGAAGTGCTCGCGCAGATGCGCCTCGCGGAGCCGGTTCGCGATGTAGGCCGCCTCCTCGCTGCCGGTCGCCAGGACCGCGACGTCGAGCCGGCCCGGCGCCCGTCCGGCCGCGGGCTGCAGCACACGATGGGCTGCCGGGCCGCCGAGCCGCCCGTCGATCCGCCGGGAGGCCAGCAGCAACGCCGTGCCGGCGCGGTTGGACGTCGTGCGGGCCACCGTCGGCGCCGGGCTCCTGCCGGCGCGCGCAAAGACGTCGGGAAACCGGCGGATCGCGGTCGGGTCGGCGCCGCGGAAGGCGTAGATCGACTGGTCCGGGTCGCCGACGACGACCAGCTCGTCGGCGCCGGCACAGAGCCGGCGTAGCAGCTGCTCCTGCGCCGGGTCGGTCTCCTGGTATTCATAGACGAAGACGACCCGCCGGCGCCGCTGCTCGGCGGCGAGCAGCTCGGGGTCGTCGTCGAATGCGTCCAGCGCCGCGCGGATCAGCTCCGCCGGGTCGTAGGCGTTGGCCCGGGCCAGCGCACCGACCTCGCGGTACTGGTGCAGGAAGCCGGCGGCGGCTCCCCACTCCGGACGCCCGAACCGCTCGCCGTACGCCGCCAGGTCATCGGCGTCGACGTCCCGCTCGATGGCGCGCATCAGCAGGTCACGCAGCTCGGCGGCGAAGCCGCGGGTGCGCAGCGCCGGACGTAGCGCCGCCGGCCAGCCGGCGCCACCGGCCAGCGCGTCACCCTCGAGCAGCTCGCGGATGACGACGTACTGCTCCGGTCCGGCGAGCAGCCGCGGCGGCGGACCGCCGACGGCGACCGCGCGCATCCGCAGCACCCCGAAGGCGTAGGAGTGGAAGGTGCGCGCGATCGGCTCACGCACCGTGCGGCCGAGCCGGGCGGTGATCCGTGACCGCAGCTCACCCGCAGCGCGGCGGCTGAAGGTCAGCACCAGGATCGAGTCGGGATCCCGCCCGCGGCGCTCGATCCGGTCGACGACCGACTCCACCACCGTGGTCGTCTTGCCGGTGCCCGGCCCGGCGAGCACGAGCAGCGGTCCGCCGGCATGTTCGACGACGCAGCGCTGGGCGTCGTCGAGAGCAGGCGGGGTCTCGGCCGGCGGGAGCAGCGGCCGCACCAGCCGGTACGCCGGCAAGCTCGGCCGCGCTGACCCGCTGCCCGGGCCCGCTGCGGTGCGTCCCGGCGGCTCCGTCATGCCGGCATCAAAGCACGCACCGACGACACCGGCGGCCGGCGCTGAGAGGACGGATCCGATGCCAACCTGGGAACAGGGCGGATCAGCGCGTCCGAGGTCGAGTTCGGCGATGGCCAGGTGACGCGAAGCTCGCCGGACGTCTCGTCGAGACCCCGCCGCCCGCGGACAGTCC
>JBPCOR010000186.1:0-5584 GCA_051000035.1 Mycobacteriales bacterium
GCGCCGGAGGCGCTAAGGTCGCCGGTCGGCACCAATAGATAGTTCCGCGGCTCGAGAACAGGAGCTTTGCGATGGCACGCGCCACACCGACAGGCCGTTCCGCACACCCCGGGTCGACGAGCCGGACCGCGGCGGCCGGGTCCCGGCGCAGGTCGGCAGCAACGTCGACGGCCCGATCTTCCCCGCCGCGATCCGCAGCCAGCACCGGAGCAACCCGTCCGCTGCGAGGCTTCGGTATCGACATCGGCGGCAGCGGGATCAAGGGTGCGGTCGTCGACCTGCGCACCGGCCGGCTGCTGTCGGAACGGACCCGGATCCCGACCCCGATCCCGTCGACGCCGGCGGCTGTCGGCGCGGCGGTGACGACAGTGGTTTCGGAGCAGAACTGGCGCGGCAAGGTCGGCGCCACCTTCCCCGCCGTCATCGACGACGGGGTGGCCCGGTCGGCCGCGAACGTCGACCACGACTGGATCGGCACCGACGTCGATGCTGTCTTCACCGCCGCCCTCGACCAGCAGGTGAGCGTGCTCAACGATGCTGATGCGGCCGGACTCGCCGAGGTGCGGTTCGGCGCCGCGAAAGATGTGCGTGGCGTCGTTCTCGTCCTCACCTTCGGCACCGGGATCGGCAGCGGGATGTTCCTCGACGGCGAGCTGGTCCCCAACACCGAGCTCGGCCATCTGCAGGTCGACGGCAAAGACGCCGAGCAGCGCGCGGCGGCGTCTGTCCGCGAACGCAAGGACCTGAGCTGGAAGAAGTGGTCCAAGCGCGTTACGGAGTACCTGCGGAATCTGGAGGGCCTGTTCACGCCCGCGCTGTTCGTCATCGGCGGCGGGGTCAGCAAACAGGCGGACAAGTGGCAGGAGCACCTCGACGTGCGTACCCCCATCAAGGCCGCACAGCTGCACAACGACGCGGGAATCGTGGGCGCCGCCCTGCATGCACGCGAGCACGGCAGCGGCAGACAATCGAGATGACGAGCGTTTTGGCGTCGCCGGGCAGTGCACACACCGGCGGCAAAGTTACACTGGTAAGCGGCTTGCGCCTCCGATCGCCGCTGCGGCCGCCGTCCACCCTGTAACGGTGCCGTCGCGCGTCCGCGTCGGGGTGCCGTTCCGACCAGCCGTCAGACCGCATCTGGAAAGGGTGTTCGTGGAATCCGCAGAGTCCTCACGATCGGCAATCCCCCGCTCCACGACGGCAAACGCCGGCGCCGGCACCCGCGCCGTTGCAGCGTCGTCCGCCACTCGCGCGGCAGTGACCCGTCGCGCGGTCCCGCCCGCCGACGACGGCGGCGACCCGCCGACAAAGAGACCCGCCGCCGCCAAGACGACCCGCGCGAAGGCCGGCCGGTCGCCCGCGGCGGACAAGGGCGCGCCAAAATCAACGGCTGCACGCAAGGGTTCCGACGTCGCGGCGCCACGCCGCGCGTCCGCGACCAAGTCCGTCACCAGGCCCGCCAAGACCTCGGCTGCCAGATCGGCGGCGGCCAGCAAGACCGGCACCGCCTCCGGTAGCGCCACCGGCAGCACGCCGAGATCCAGGTCGGTGAAGGCAGTGGCGGCCACGGCCGTCGCGGTTGCCGTCGCGCCGGCCGCCGAGGAGGCCCGCGAGGGCCTGGCCATCGACGAGGAGGTCGAGCTCACCTCGGCAGAGGACGAGCACGCCGAGGTCGCGCTCGATGAGGACGAGGAGGAGTCCGAGGCGCTGCGGCAGGCGCGCAAGGACGCCGAGATGACGGCGTCCGCGGACTCGGTCCGCGCCTACCTCAAGCAGATCGGCAAGGTCGCCCTGCTCAACGCCGAGCAGGAGGTCGAGCTCGCCAAACGCATCGAGGCCGGCCTGTACGCCGCCGAGCGGGTGCGCCAGGCCGCCGAGAGCAGCGAAAAGCTGCACGTCGGGATGCGTCGTGACCTGCTGTGGATCGTGCGCGACGGTGAGCGGGCGAAGAACCACCTGCTCGAGGCCAACCTGCGGCTCGTGGTCTCCCTGGCCAAGCGCTACACCGGGCGCGGCATGGCTTTTCTGGACCTGATCCAGGAGGGCAACCTCGGCCTCATCCGCGCGGTGGAGAAGTTCGACTACACCAAGGGCTACAAATTCTCGACGTACGCGACCTGGTGGATCCGGCAGGCGATCACCCGGGCCATGGCAGACCAGGCCCGTACGATCCGCATTCCGGTGCACATGGTCGAGGTGATCAACAAGCTGGGCCGGATCCAGCGCGAGCTGCTGCAGGACCTCGGCCGCGAGCCGACGCCGGAAGAGCTCGCCAAGGAAATGGACATTAGCCCGGACAAGGTGCTGGAGATCCAGCAGTACGCCCGGGAGCCGATCAGCCTGGACCAGACGATCGGTGACGAGGGCGACTCGCAGCTCGGTGACTTCATCGAGGATTCCGAGGCGGTCGTCGCCGTCGACGCGGTCAGCTTCACCCTGCTGCAGGACCAGCTGCAGTCGGTGCTGCAGACCCTGTCCGAGCGGGAGGCCGGCGTCGTACGCCTGCGGTTCGGCCTCACCGACGGCCAGCCGCGCACCCTCGATGAGATCGGCCAGGTCTACGGCGTCACCCGCGAGCGGATCCGCCAGATCGAGTCCAAGACGATGAGCAAGCTGCGTCACCCGTCCCGGTCGCAGGTGCTGCGCGACTACCTCGACTGACCCGGCGCCCGCGGACCCGGCTCTGCCGTGGCGGTGGTGGGCCGATCCGTTCGTTACATCTGTGTGACAAGCGTCGTAGCTGCGGCGGGAAGTCGGTCCGACGCCGTAGGGTTGTAGCCGGAGTAACGAACTTTCAGCACGGCCGACGCGAAAGGATAATCGTGACCACTACTCCGACTCCGACCGCGACACCGACCGCGCTCATCTCCGCCGGCGGCGACAGATGTGACCGGTGCACTGCGAGCGCCCAGGTCCGCGTCATCCTGCCAGGCGGTGCCGATTTGATGTTCTGTGCCCGCCACGCCCGCGAGCACGAGACCAAACTTCGCCAGATCGCGGTGGAGTACCTGGAGAACTAGCGACCGACCCACGCCACGCCGGAGCGGACCAGAATACACGCTTGCCACTACGGCGGTGCATGCTTGGGAGCCGTGGCCGTGCCTTCAGAGCCCATCAGCCGTCGCGAGGCCGTGCCGTCGGCCCGGCGGGTCATCATCGAGCGCGCGACCGTCGAGCAGCAGCGAATCCGCGAGACGGTGCGCGACACGGTCGGCCCGGTGGCCCGTCGCGGGCCGGTGCGACTCTTCCGGGCCACGCTGTCCAAGGCATGGCAGGACCGGGTGCTCGGGCTGTCCGCCGAGGCGGCATTCTGGCAGCTGCTCTCCATCCCCCCGCTGCTGCTCGCGCTTCTCGGCAGCGTCGGCTACGTCGCCGATTTCTTCGGCCCCGACACCGTCAACTCCATCGAACGACAGCTGCTGACGTCGGTCGGACGGGTGCTGACCCCCGGCGTTGTCGCCCAGCTCGTCAAACCCAGCCTGGACCAGATTCTGCGCGGCGGGCGGGCCGACGTAATCACGATCGGCTTCCTACTGTCGCTGTGGGCGGGCTCCTCGTCCACCGCGACATTCGTCAATACCATCACGATCGCCTACGACATGCGGGACATGCGCGGCGCGATCCGCAGCCGCCTGATCGCGCTGTGGCTCTACGTCGTCGCGGTCGTCATCGGCATCGTGCTGCTGCCGGTGATGGTGCTCGGACCGTCGAAGATCGTCGCGCTGATGCCGGGTAACCTGCAGTCCGACGCGCGCGTGCTGGTCAACGGGCTGTACTGGCCGACCGTCGCGATCCTGCTGCTGCTCGGCCTGACCAGCCTGTATCACCTCTCGTTGCCCCGTCGGCTGCCGTGGCTCCGGCAGATTCCCGGCGCGGTCTTCGCCGGCTGCATCTTCGTCGTCGGCAGCTACATCGTGCGGGAGTACTTCACCTTCGTCAGCCGCCGCGCCTACAGCTACGGCGCGCTCGCGGCCCCGATCGCCGCGCTGCTGTTCCTCTTCGTCATCGCCCTGGCCGTCTTGCTCGGCGCGGAACTCAACGCCGTGATCCAGCAGACCTGGCCGGGCGAGCGATCCCGACGGGCCCGCAAGCGGGCGCTCAGCGCGGTCCGGCGGGCGCAGTTGGACCGTGATGCCCTTGCAGCACGCGAGGGCGGGAAGCCCTATTCGCCGCCGGACGGCATCGACTCGTAGATCCGCTTGCACTCACCACACACCGGCGAGCCCGGTTTCGGCGTCCGGGTAACGGGGAACACCGCACCGCACAATGCGACGACGGTATTGCCCATCACGGCGCTCTCGGTGATCTTGTTCTTCCGGACGTAGTGGAACAGCTCGCCGCCGGTATCCGCGTCGGCGCGATCCGGCCGGACCTCGGTGTCAGTGCTCATCGCTCATCGCTCATCCCTGCACGCGCGGTCCGTCCGCCGGTCGTCCACCGGTTCGGTCCGTGGGCCAACGTCGGCCGGCGCGTGCGGCGCCTCGATGGCCCGCAGATTCGCACCGGCGTAGCGCTGGAACCGCGACGCCTTCTTCGGCAACGGGTCGTTGGCCAGCAGCACCGCGATCCACGGGAGTGCGACCGCGCCGGCCGCGAAGGCCGGCCAGAGCCAGATGATGTGATAGGTCGCCGCGGCGAGCAGGAGGCAGATGACCCGGATGCCCATCGTGATGGCATACCGGCGTCGCCGGTAGTTGAACTCCGCGTCCGGATTCGGCGGGGCCTCGGTGATCAGTACCGGCACCTGCTCGCGCTTGTGCCTCACGTCGCCTCCTCGGCCGGTGCCCGGCCAGCACCTGTGGCTCGCCTGTCATCCGCCCGGCCACTGCCTATCGTCTCACCGTGCCCCGGTGATCGACGCGCGGTCCCCTGCGCGGTCCGGTACGCGGCCGCGGCCGTCAGCTGCTTGCGGCGGCCTTCGCGGCCCCGGCGCCGGCGGCCGCCCTGGCGGCGGCCTTCTGCTCCTTTTTCGCGGCCCGGACGAGCGCGAGCGAGGACCCGTCGACGATGTCGGCGACCGACAGGTACACGTTCGCCGCGCCGACAGGACCCGCGGCGGCGCGCCAGCCGCGCGGGCGTACGCCGTACTGCTTGCCGAGCAGCGCAAGGAATATGCGGGCCTTCGACGGCCCGAAGCCGGGCAGCTCCTGCAGGCGGCGGAGCACAACGGTGGCATCCGTCGCCGACCACACCGCGGTGGCGTCGCCGTCGTACCGGTCGACGAGCAGCTGGCACAACGCCTGGGCCCGGCGGGCCATCGCGGCCGGGAACCGGTGCAGCGCCGGCGGGCCGAGGAAATGCTCGATGAGGCGATCGGTGTCCAGTCCGGCGATGGCCGTGGCGTCCAGCTCGCCGCCGAGGCGCCGGGCCAGGTCGTACGGGCCGCGAAATGCCTTCTCCATCGGAACCTGCTGATCGAGCATCATGCCGAGCAGCAGGGCAAGCGAATCCCGGCCGAGCAGGTCATCGGCGGGCTGCAGCTGCGCGAGGTGCATCGCCCGCCGCGCCGTGGCGGAGGTACTCATCCGCACAGCGTGGCACGCCCGGTCCGGGAGCGCGACGACACCGACCGTGGGCTCGCGGT
>JBPCOR010000203.1:0-3521 GCA_051000035.1 Mycobacteriales bacterium
CGTGAACACGTCCACGAAGCCATGACCCGGCCCGGCCACGTCGTCGTGCAGGGTGGCGTCCTGCTTCGCGTAGGTCACGTATAGCTTGCCCGCGAGCTCCTGAACGTTGAACGGCGCGTAGCCGGCCAGGATCCACGAATCCACGAACAGCCCGCGTGCCAGCCAGATCGGCGTAAAGGTGCTGTCGTAGGCCTCCACCCGCCCGGACCGGAAGTTGGCGGCGTACAGATAGGTGTGGCCGTCGGACGCCCGCGCGGTGGCCGGGCCCTTGTACACCGCGTTGGCGCCGTTCGTAACGGGTGTCTCGGTCACCGTCGAGGGTGGCGTGCTGGTGACGCCGACGGCCGGGTTCCAGCCGTCGATCCCGCCGTTCTCCGAGTCGAAGACAAAGACCGCTGGACCCAAGTGACCGCTGGCGTGATGAACGATGAACCCGCTCTGATCGGTGTTGAACACCTGACCGGTCGGTGCGCCGGAGGACACGTTCACCACCAGGCCGACCGTCGTCACCGACGTCCGGTGGCGCCCGCGTACAGCGTGGTCTTGTCGGCGCCGTTGTCGGACACCCACAGCGGCAAACCGGGGGCCCGATCCGTACCCGCAGACGCAGCCAGACCCCAGGCATTGACCAGATCCGGATCGGTAGGCAAGGCGGCGCCCGGGACATCAGAGACCAGGTTGACCTGGCGGAACCCGGCCGGATGGGCGCCCGCTGGCGAGGCGCCCGCCGGCGCGGCGAGTAGCATACTCAGCGTTCCCACCGTCATCACCGCGGCCCTCGCCATCGCCGAAGTCGGCTGCTCGCTGACGGCCGCGCTAGCGCCCTGTCGGGCGTGAGTCGAATCATGGGCGTTGCCGTTCGTGGGCACGTCAGGCCAGCTCGTCCGACGCCCAAAAGCGCAGCACACGGATGCACGGACGGTGCCCCGAGTGGTTCACCACCAGTCGTGAAACGAAGGCCGGCTCGGCGCGGCCTGGTCTCGGTCGGGTGCGAAACCGGGGCGCCGACCCGCCAGCCGGCACCGACGTCGCCGCCGGTGAGCCGTTCGCGCGCTGGTCGATCTCGCGGTCCGGGCGGGCTAGAGGTTCGCGATGTCGGCCTGCTTGGCGCGCACAGCCTCGGCGGCCTCCCTCAGCTGTGCGAGCTCGGTGTCGGTGAGGTCGACCTCGGCGACCCTCTTGACACCCCCCCTGCCGACTTCGGCGACCACGCCGAGGTAGACCCCGTCGATGCCGTATTCGCCGTCGACCCAGGCGCAGACGGGTAGCTCCGCACCGCTGTCCTCGATGACATGGCGGGCCATCCGCGCGGCAGCCGCACTGGGTGCGTAGTAGGCCGATCCGGTCTTGAGCAGCGCGACGATCTCGGCGCCCCCGCCCCGCGTGCGGGTGACCATCTCGTCGATCGTGGCCGCGCCCATCACCTCGGTGAGCGCCTTGCCGTCCACCGAGCAGCGGGAGGGCACCGGCACCATGGTGTCGCCGTGCGAGCCGAGGGTAAGGCACGACACCGACGACACCGGTACGTCGAGTTCCCGCGCGACGAAGTAGCTGAACCGCGCCGTGTCGAGCATCCCGGCCTGCCCGAGCACCCGGCTCGGGGGGAAGCCGGTGGCGAGCTGCGCGAGCGCGGTCATCTCATCCAGCGGATTCGATACGACTATGACCACGGCGTCCGGCGCGTGCCGCGCGACCTGCTCGGCGACGCCGCGGACGATCGTGGCGTTCGTCTGAAGGAGGTCCATTCGGCTCATGCCGGGCTTGCGCGGCAGGCCCGCGGTGATGACGACGACGTCGGAGCCGGCGATCGCCGCATAGCCGGTGCCGTCAGCGCCGGTGGTCTGGCCGACGACGTCGGTCGAGAAGCCCTCGACCGGGCTGGACTGGTTGATGTCCAGCGCGATGCCCTCGGGTCTGCCATCGACGATGTCGGTGAGCACCACGGTCTGCAAGACGTCGTACTGGGCGAGGCGCTGGGCAGTGGTGGATCCGTAGAATCCGGCGCCGACGACGGTGACCTTGCCGTGATTGCTCATCGATTCTCGCTTCCCGCGGTGTCGTTGGTGGTCAACCCAGCGAGGCTACCGACGATCAGGTCTGCCCGGTGTGACGCAACCAGAGGCCGAGCGTGACCGTGATCACCGCGATGCCGACGTAGCACAGGACGTCGAAGGGCCGGCTGCGGACCGCGAGCGCGCCGGCCTGCCGGGCGGGCAGCAGGGCGCGCAGCAGGCCGCCGAGCACCATCGCGACGGCGAGGATGAGGACGCCGCGCAGCCAATGTTTCGGCGCCACCCCGACGTACCCGAGTCCGGCCGCGGCGACGACGAGGACCACGATCCCCGGCGCCTCGCGGATGTCGAGACGGCGCGGCAAGGACGGGCGCGGGGTCACGGGTTGGTGACGTCCGGCCGGAGCTCAGGCGCGGACTCACCGCGCAGGACAGCCAGCGCGACGTCGGCCTGCGCGGCCCGGACCAGGACGTGGTCGGTGGTGAAGCCCGAGATCGAGGTGAACGGCACCCGCGCGGCGGCCAGGCGGGACGCGACGTCGGCCAGAAACCCGACCAGTTCCCACGGCAACGGCCCGGGGAAGGTGATCCGTCGCCAGCCCCGCTCGACCGCCACCGGCACCGGCAGGCCATCGAGCCTGTCCTCGGGCACGACAAGGGTCGTCTCGTCGTCACCGAGCACGACCGCTGCGAACGACGGCAGCGACGAGGGCGGCCACCAGCCGCCGGGGTAGCGAACGACGGCAAGCAGCGCGTCGTCGAGTCTGGGCTGCAGGTCGCTCGCCGTCACCTCGGCACTCCTCGCCCGGTCACATTCCCCTATTCGATGGCCCTATTACCTGCCTGCCGGAGAGCCTAACGTCGCCTCACTCGAACCGTGCCCGGTGGGACGCCGGGACCGCCATCGCCGGTCCCATGTCAATGATCGCGCCGGTGCGATCCAGGGCACGACAGTCGATCCCGTCGGTGCTCGCCCCGCGCAGGTCGGCGCCGGTCAGATCCGCCTCGGCTAGCCGCACGCCGGAGAAGTCCACACCCTCGAGCGCAGCGCCGCGAAGGACGACATAGGACCAGTCCCCACCCTCAACGTGAGCGGCCGCAGCGTCGCCGCGCCGAACTGCGACCCGGTCATCCTGCAGCCGCGGAAGACGGCGCCGAGGAGCGCGCTCTTGCGGAACCGGCAGCGCAGGAACGCGCTCCGCCCGTGCACCGACGAGGCGAGCCGCGCGCCGGAGAAGTCACAGTTGTCGAATACAGCAGTTGCGGGTCACCAGCTCGCCGAGCCGGGCATCGTCGAATCGACAGTCGATGAACTGCCGGCTCGTGAGTTCCTCGTTCCCGGTCGACCCGGGCCAAGTCGGCATCGATCTCACTGTCCGGAGTCATATCGCGAGACAGGCGTCGGGGTCGCGCGCCGAACCCACGTGGTGGACGCGCAGCTCGGCCTTCGGCAGGCCGGCGCTACAGGCAGCGTTCTCGGATCCCGGTGGCACGAGCCGAATCGTAAAGG
>JBPCOR010000102.1:0-10405 GCA_051000035.1 Mycobacteriales bacterium
CCGACCGGGCGCTGGTGGCGCGGCTGTTCGCCACGGCCGACACCGGACATCCGGGCATCTCGGCGCAGCGGGGCCGCCGCAACGTCGCCTTCGGCTACGGCATCGTGGCTGCCGCGCGGGCGCTCACCGCGCGGGTGCCCGCCGGCGCCCCGAACCCTGTCTACGACGCGGTCGGCGCCACCGGTGCGAAGCCGACGCCCACCTCCGTGTCGAGCGCACCGCCGGCGCGGACAGCGTCGACGGCGCCGGCCAGTCCGACGGCACCGGCCACGACGAGGGCAGGCCCGCTGCCAGTCGCCGCGCCACGGCACCACACCGGCAGCACCGCCGTGCTAGTGGCGATCGTGATCGCCTGCTGCGTAGCGGGAATTGCCGTCGGCGTTGCCCTGGCGAGGCGCCGTCGCGCTCGACCCGGTGGGTGATCGCGGGCCGGCGAGCGAGGTGAACCAGCGGGTAGTGGGTCGGTCACACGTCATGCCTCGGCGGCGTAACCATGCCTGCCGGTCATGGGCCCGGATCGGCACCGCGTGTCTATCGCTGCTCCGTCCGCCCGCCGCGGCTTCGTCAGCTCGGCCGAGCGGGTCCGTGCCGCGGAGCGCGGGCCAGGACCTCGGCGACGAAATCGCCCTTCGCGCCGGTATAGGCGTCCCGGTCGCGGCCGTGCCGCGCGGCGAGGTCGCGTTTCAGCGCGGCGTATTCCGCCGCCACCGCGTCGTCTTCACGCAGGTGGTCGCGGAACGCAAGGGTCTCTCGGAACCGCGCTGACCCGGTCGGCACGAGATGTAGGTGATGGGTGCGGAAACCCGGGTCGGGCTTGCAGAACCAGTGCTCGACGTCGGCCTTGTACGGTGCGTAGAGGTAATTGAGGGGCGCGACCAGTTCGATGCACCGCCGGGACTGCTCGAGGTCCTCGACGCCGGCCATGATGTCGATCACCGGCTTCGCGGCCAGGCCCGGCACCGAGGTACTGCCGATGTGGTGGATGCCGTCGGTGATGAACGTCCCGATCACCGCCCGCAGCAGCGCGGCCTCGGCGTCGAAGAGCCCGGGCCAGCGTTCGTCGTACTCGGCGATCTCCACGGGCTGATCAGTCACCGGACGTCGCCTTCCGTTGCGACCAACTCGACCTCGAACCCGGCCGCATCCTGCAGGTACGCGGCATAGTGGTCCGGCCCGCCGGCGTACGGATGACGGTCGGTGAACATCAGCTGCCAACCGTGCGCGGCGCCGGCGCGCACCAGGTGGTCTACCTCCGTGCGGGTGCCGGCGTGGAAGGCCATGTGGTTCAGTCCCGGCCGGCGCCGGTCGTGCCCGCCGCCGGCAAGGTCGGGTGATCGTTCGGCGACGACGTAGGTCGCACCGAGTCGCCAGGAGTGCCCGGCGGGCCAGTCCTGGTACAGCCGGTAACCCAGTTCGTCGAGCAACCAGCCGAGCGACCGGCCGGTTTCGTCGAGATCATCGACCCACAGCTCGAGGTGGTGAATCGCGCCGCGCTGGACCACGCCAGCGAGTATCGCAGTCCGCCCATTTTGCATGATCACGCTCCCTGCTGCATAATCATTCGGGTGGGTGTGACGGCGGCAATCGCGGGCGCGAGCGGCTACGCCGGCGGTGAGCTGCTCCGGCTGATCTGCGCGCACCCGGACATCGACCTGGCGGTCGCCGCGGCCGGATCACATGCCGGCACACCGATCACCGACGTGCACCCGCATCTGGTCCAGCTTGCCGACCGGGACTTCGCCGGCACGTCGCCGGGGTCACTCGCCGGCGCCGACATCGTCCTTCTCGCCCTGCCGCACGGCGAGTCGGCCCGGGCCGCCGTCGCGCTGCCGGCGACCACCCGCATCGTCGACCTGGGCGCGGACTTCCGGCTCGCCGACCCGGCCGACTGGTCCGCGAACTACCCCGGTGAGCACGCCGGTACCTGGACCTACGGCTGTCCGGAGCTGCCCGGCGCCCGCGAGCAGATCGCGGCCTCGATGCGGGTCGCCAGCACCGGGTGTTACGCCGCCGCGGTGATCCTGGCGCTAGCACCGCTCATCCGTGCTGGCCTGGTATCACCCGACGACGTCGTGGTGGTCGCGGCATCCGGCACCTCCGGCGCCGGCCGGAGCGCCAAGCCCAACCTGCTTGCGACCGAGGTGGTCGGCGATGTCTCGCCGTACAAGGTCGGCACCCACCAGCACGTGGCGGAGATCAAGCAGGCCACCGGCGCCCGCTCGGTATCCATGACGCCGGTGCTCGCACCGATGCCGCGCGGCATCCTCGCGACGGTCACCGCGCGCCCGGCGGCCGGCGGCAGCGCCGATGCGATCCGGTCGGCGCTGCGGGAGGCCTACGACGTCGAGCCGTTCGTCCACGTCCTGCCCGAGGGGCGCTGGCCGCATACGGCCGCCACTCTCGGCTCCAACTCCTGCCACCTGCAGTCCACTGTGGACTTCGACTCCGGTCGGGTGATTGTCGTCTCGGCGATCGACAACCTCGGCCGGGGCGCGGCAGGGCAGGCGATCCAGTGCGCGAACCTGATGCTCGGGCTGCCCGAGACGGCGGGGCTCAGCGCGGCCGGGATGGCGCCATGAGCGTCACCGCGGCGGCCGGATTCCGTGCCGCCGGCGTGGCGGCCGGTATCAAGCCCGGCGGGGCGCTCGACCTCGCCCTCGTCGTCAACGACGGCCCGTCCGACGTGGCCGCCGGTGTCTTCACCGCCAACCGGGTCGAGGCCGCGCCGGTGCTCTGGTCGCAGCAGGTCTTGGCCACCGGGCGGCTGCGTGCCGTGGTGCTCAACTCCGGCGGCGCCAACGCGTGCACCGGCCCGGCCGGTTTCGCCGACACACACCGCACCGCCGAGGTCGTTGCCGAGGCGCTCCGCGTGGGGGCGATCGACGTGGCCGTCTGCTCCACCGGACTGATCGGCGAGCGGCTGCCGATGCCGGCGATCCAGTTGGGCATCACCGCGGCGGCCGGCGCGCTGGCCGACGATGCGGGGGGTGCGGCCGCGCGCGCGATCATGACGACCGACACCGTCGCCAAGGAGGCCGTCGGGGGCGGCTCCGGCTATACGGTTGGCGGAATGGCCAAGGGAGCCGGCATGCTCGCACCCGACCTCGCGACCATGCTCTGCGTCATCACCACCGACGCCGACGTCGACTCCTCCACTGTGGACAAGGCGCTGCGGGCGGTCACCGCGACGACGTTCGACCGGCTCGATGCCGACGGCTGCATGTCGACGAACGACACCGTCCTGCTGCTCGCGAGCGGTGCTGTCGGCATCACGCCGGAGCCCGCCGAGTTCGCGTCCGTGCTCACCGACGTCTGCCGCGATCTGGCGCTGCAGCTGCTCGCGGACGTCGAGGGTGCCACCAAGCGGGTGCGGATCGATGTCATCGGCGCGGGTTCGGAGTCCGATGCGGTCGAGGTCGGCCGGGCGGTCGCCCGCAGCGCCTTGCTCAAGTGTGCGCTGTACGGCAACGACCCGAACTGGGGCCGGGTGCTCGCCGCGGTGGGGACGACCCGGGCGGCGTTCGACCCGGACCGCCTCGATATCGCCATCAACGGCGCCGGGGTCTGCATCGGCGGCGCAGCCGGCGCCGACCGGTCCACAGTGGACCTGACCGGCGCCGAGGTGGCGATCGAGATCGACCTGCACGAAGGGCCGGCCGCCGCGACGGTGTGGACCACCGACCTCACTCCTGGGTACGTGAACGAGAATTCGGCGTACTCGTCATGACGGTGGATTCCTCATGACAGCGACCGATATCGCCACGACCGCCGGGATCGATGCTGAAGCCGGGGCGAGGGCCGCAGTACTCAAGGCGGAGGTGCTCATCGAGGCGCTGCCCTGGCTCGCCCGCTTCCACGGTGCCGTCGTCGTCATCAAGTACGGCGGGCACGCGATGGCCGACGAGGCGTTGCGTCGCTCGTTCGCGCAGGACGTGGTCTTCCTGCGCTACGCCGGACTCCGCCCGATCGTCGTCCACGGCGGCGGCCCGCAGATCACCGCACACCTGGCCCGGCTCGGCATCGACAGCGAATTCCGAGCCGGGCTGCGCGTGACCACCCCGGAGACGATGAAGGTCGTGCGGATGGTGCTCGTCGGGCAGGTCACCCCTGACGTGGTCGGCGCCATCAATGACCACGGCAACTTCGCCGTCGGCCTGTCCGGCGAGGACGGGGGGATGCTGACCGCGGTCCGGCGCGCCGCCGTGGTCGACGGCGCGGAGATCGACATCGGCTCGGTCGGCGACATCACCAGCGTCGACGCCGGGCCGATCGCGAGCCTGCTCGCCGCCGGCCGCATCCCGGTCGTCGCCACCGTGGCGCGCGGCGTCGACGGCACGATCTACAACGTCAACGCCGACACGGCCGCGGCCGCCATCGCCACCGCCGTCGGAGCACAGAAACTCATCGTGCTGACCGACGTGGCCGGCCTGCACTCCCGGTGGCCGGCCGGCGGCGGCGCGGCGGATGCGCCGGGCGGGCTCATCAGCGAGATCCACGCCGGCGAGCTTGACCGGCTGCTGCCGAGCCTCGGTGCGGGCATGGCGCCGAAGATGGAGGCCTGCCTGCGGGCGGTCCGCTCCGGCGTACCGGAGGCCACCGTGCTGGACGGCCGGATCGCTCATTCGGTCCTGCTGGAGGTCTTCACCACCGGCGGCAGCGGGACGATGGTGCTGCCAGACACCGAGCGGACGCCGTGACAGTGCCCACCAGCACCGGCGCGGCCGCTGCGACGTCGGCCGAGCTGGCATCGACCTGGGACCGGGTGTTCCAGCCGTCTTACGGGACCCCGCCGCTGGCGCTCGTGAGCGGCCACGGCGCGCACGTCCGAGACGCCGACGGCATCGACTACATCGACCTCTACGCCGGGATCGCGGTGAGTGCGCTCGGGCACGCCCACCCCGCCGTCGTCGAGGCGGTTCGCCACCAGATCGGCCGGCTCGCCCACGCGTCGAACTACTTCCTCACCGAGCCGACGGTCCGCCTCGGTGAGCGGCTGTGCGCCCTGGTCGGCGGGGTCGATCCGTTGGTCTTCCTGTGCAATTCCGGTGCCGAGGCCAACGAGGCAGCGATCAAGCTGGCCCGCCGCGCCCGGCCCGTGCGCGCCGGCCTGGTCGCCGTCGACGGCGGCTTCCACGGCCGCAGCCTGGGCGCCCTGTCGATCACCGGCCAGCCGGGCAAGCGGGCGCCGTTCGAGCCGCTGCTGCCCGGTGTCACCTTCGTGCCGCACAACGACCCGGACGCGATGATCGCCGCCGTCACCGCCGATACTGCGGCCGTCTTCGTCGAGCCGGTCCTCGGCGAGGCCGGCGTCGTACCCTCGTCGGTCGGCTTCCTGATGGCCGCGCGCGACGCCGCCACGACGACAGGTGCCGTGCTGGTGTTCGATGAGGTGCAGGGCGGCATCGGCCGGGCCGGCGCCTGGTTCAGCCACCGCGTGCTGGCGCCCGGCGTGGCACCCGACGTCATCACCCTGGCCAAGGGTCTCGGCGGCGGCCTCCCGATCGGCGCGTGCGTCAGCCTCGGCAGTGCCGGTACGACATTCCAGCCCGGAGATCACGGCACCACCTTCGGCGGCAACCCCGTCGCCGCAGCCGCCGCTCTCGCCGTTCTGGACACCATCGACCGGGACGGACTGCTCGCGGCCGCGACGGCCGCGGGGGATCGGCTGCGCAGGGCGCTGCGGCACGACGGGATCGATCGGGTGCGGGGGGTCGGGCTGTGGCTCGGCGTCGAGCTGCGGGAGCCGGTCGGGCCCAGGGTCGAGGCAGCGGCCCGGTCGCACGGCGTCCTCGTCAACGCCGTCAACCCGCGCACCATCAGACTGGCACCGGCGCTGCCGATCCCGGCGGCCGACATCGACGAGGGCGCGGCCCGGCTGCTGGCCGCGCTGGATGAGGTGACCAGCTGATGCCTGTCCCCGGCGGCCCGCACCATTTCCTGGCCGACGACGACCTCTCCCCGCGGGAGCTCGCCGAGGTGCTCGATCTCGCCGAGGCGATGAAGGCGAAACGGTACGCATACCAGCCGCTGGCCGGCCCGCGATCGGTCGCGGTGATCTTCGACAAGCCTTCGACCAGGACCAGGGTGTCCTTCGCCAACGGGATCGCCGAGCTGGGCGGACATCCGCTCATCATCGACGCCCAGGTCAGCCAGCTGGGCCGCGGCGAGCCGATCGCGGACACCGCCCGGGTCCTGGACCGGCAGTGCGCCGCGATCGTGTGGCGCACCTTCGGCCAGGAGCGGATCGAGGCGATGGCCGCCGCGAGCAGCGTCCCGGTCATCAACGCGCTGACCGACTCCTACCACCCGTGCCAGCTGCTCGCGGATCTGCAGACCGTCCGGCAGCACAAGGGAGGGCTCGCCGGCCGCACTCTCACCTACCTCGGCGACGGCGCCAACAACATGGCGCACTCCTACCTGCTCGCCGGCGCTGCCGCCGGGATGCACGTGCGGATCGGCTCGCCCGCGGACTACGCGCCGACACCGGCGATCCTGGCCCGGGCCGCGGCGATCGCGGCCGCGACGGGCGGCAGCGTCGAGCACGTACCCGATCCGTACCTGTGCGTCGAGGGTGCCGACGTACTTGCCACCGACACCTGGGTCTCGATGGGGCAGGAGGCGCAGGCGGGGGAGCGGGTCGAACCGTTCGCGCCGTACGCCCTCGACGAGCGGGCGCTGGCCGGCGCCGCACCGGACGCGATCGTGCTGCACTGCCTTCCCGCCTACCGCGGCAAGGAGATCGCCGCCGCCGTCATCGACGGCCCGCACAGCGTCGTGTGGGACGAGGCCGAGAACCGGCTGCACGCCCAGAAGGCGCTGCTCGCGTTTGTGCTGGAGAGGTCCTGACCGGTGGTCCCGACCGCCGAGCGCGGAGGCGGCGTGAGTTCCGCCGACGTGATCGCCCGCGCGGAGGCGGCGTGAGTTCCGCCGACGTGATCGCCTGCGCGGAGGCGGCGTGAGTATCGCGGCGTCGATGACAAAGGCAGCCCGGCACGCGCGAGTCGTCGAGCTGATCGGCGCAACGCCGGTGCGCTCGCAGGGCGAGCTGGCCCGGCTGCTGGCGGCCGACGGCGTCGCGGTGACCCAGGCGACGCTCTCCCGTGACCTCGACGAGCTCGGAGCGGTCAAACTGCGTGCGCCCGACGGCGGTGCTCCCGCCTACGTCGTGCCCGAGGACGGGGCACCACTGACCCGGAGGCGACGGGCCGACCCCGGTCCCGCCCTGCTCGCGCGGCGGCTGGGCGAGTTGCTCGTCTCCGCCGACGCGAGCGGCAATCTCGTCGTGCTGCGAACTCCGCCGGGCGCGGCCCATTTCCTCGCTTCGGCGCTGGACCGGGCCGGGCTCGACGACGTGCTCGGGTCGGTGGCCGGCGACGACACCGTGATGGTCATCGCCCGCGACTTGGCCGGCGGCGGCGCCCTGGCCGCAATGCTGCTGGACCTCTCACACCCCAAGGAGGACACCCCCTGATGGCTTCGACCCGAGTTGTTCTCGCGTACTCCGGCGGACTCGACACGTCGGTCGCGATCCCCTATCTCGCCGAGCAGATGGATGCCGAGGTGATCGCGGTCGCGATCGACGTCGGTCAGGGCGGGGAGGAGATGAAGACCGTCCGCGAGCGCGCGATCGCCTGCGGTGCGGTGCAATCCGAGGTCGTGGATGCGCGGGCGGAATTCGCCGCCGACTTCTGTATCCCGGCCATGCGCGCCAACGCGCTCTACATGGACCGGTATCCCCTGGTGAGCGCGCTGTCCAGGCCGCTTATCGTCAAGCACCTGGTCGCCGCCGCCGAAGAGCACGGCGCGACGGTCGTCTCGCACGGGTGCACCGGCAAGGGCAACGACCAGGCCCGATTCGAGGTCGGGATCGGCGCGCTCGCCCCCGACCTGCGGGTGATCGCGCCGGCGCGGGACTTCGCCTGGACCAGGGACAAGGCGATCGCATTCGCCGAGGAGCGCGGGCTGCCGATCGACGTCACGAAGAAGTCGCCGTATTCCATCGATGCGAACCTGTGGGGCCGCGCCGTCGAGACCGGGTTCCTCGAGGACGTCTGGAACGCCCCGACCGAGGAGCTCTACGAACTCACCCGCGATCCGGCGGCCACGCGCGACCCGGACGAGGTCACGATCACCTTCCAGGCGGGTGTCCCGGTCGCGGTGGACGGCACCCGGGGCCCGCCGTACGACGTGATCGCGACCCTGAATGCCCGCGCCGGTGCGCAGGGCGTCGGCCGGCTGGACATGGTCGAGGACCGGCTGGTCGGCATCAAGAGCCGCGAGATCTACGAGGCGCCGGGCGCCACCGCGCTGATGGCGGCCCACGCCGAGCTGGAGAACGTCACGATCGAGCGTGAGCTCGCCCGGTTCAAACGCTCCGTCGACCAGCGGTGGGGCGAGCTCGTCTACGACGGTCTGTGGTATTCCCCGCTCAAGCGGTCCCTCGATCAGTTCATCGACGACGCGCAGCGCCACGTCACCGGCGACGTTCGGATGACACTGGCCGGGGGTCGCGCCGTTGTCACCGGCCGGCGGAGCGGCGCCTCGCTGTATGACTACGGCCTCGCGACCTACGACTCCGGGGACACCTTCGACCAGACGCTGTCCAAGGGATTCGTCTCGCTGTGGGGGATGTCGAGTCGGATCGCTGCACAGCGCGACCGCCGGGCGCCGTGAGAGGCTGCGCGGATGCCTGAGGTCGCCGGTGAAACCACCCGGCTGTGGGGCGGCCGGTTCGCGCGGGGACCGTCCGACGCGCTCGCCCGGCTGTCGGTGTCGGTGCAGTTCGACTGGCGGCTGGCGCCGTACGACCTGGCCGGGTCGCGTGCTCACGCGCGGGTTCTGCACCGGGCCGGGCTGCTCGGCGACGCGGAGCTCGACACGATGCTCGGCGGTCTGGACACCCTGGCCGAGGATGTGCGGACCGGCGCGTTCCGCCCGACCGCCGATGACGAGGACGTGCACACCGCGCTCGAGCGCGGCCTGCTGGAGCGGCTCGGCGCGCTGGGCGGCAAGCTGCGGGCGGGCCGCAGCCGCAACGACCAGGTGGCGACCGACCTGCGGTTGTACCTGCGCGACCAGGCCCGCGGGATCGCCGCCCTCGTCGCCGAACTGGAGACCGCGATCATCGCCGTCGCCGAGGCCAACCGGACGGTCGCCGCGCCCGGCATGACTCACCTGCAGCACGCCCAGCCGGTGCTGCTTGCCCACCACCTGCTCGCGCACGTCGACGCGCTGGCCCGTGACGTCGACAGGCTACGCGACTGGGATCGGCGGACGGCCGTCTCACCGCTCGGCGCCGGGGCGCTCGCCGGCTCATCCCTCCCACTCGACCCGGCCGCGACCGCCGCCGAGCTGGGATTCGACCGAGCGGCGTCGAATTCCATCGACGCCGTCTCCGACCGGGACTTTGTTGCCGAATTCCTTTTCGTGGCAGCGATGATCGGCATCCATCTCTCCCGCATCGGCGAGGAGATCTGCCTGTGGACCAGCCGTGAATTCGGCTGGATCGGCCTGGACGACGGCTACTCGACGGGGTCGTCGATCATGCCGCAGAAGAAGAACCCCGACGTCGCCGAACTCGCCCGCGGCAAGTCCGGCCGGCTGATCGGCGATCTCACCGGCCTGCTCGCCACCCTCAAGGCGCTGCCGCTCGCCTACGCCCGGGACCTGCAGGAGGCGCAGGAGCCGGCGTTCGACGCGGTCGAGCAGCTCATCCTGGTACTGCCGGCGATGGCCGGCCTGGTGTCGACGATGACCGTGCACGCCGACCGGATCGCAGCGGCCGCGCCGACCGGGCATGCCCTTGCCACCGACGTGGCGGAGTGGCTGGTCCGGCAGGGGGTGGCATTCCGGGACGCGCACGAGATCGCCGGTGGGCTGGTGCGGTTCTGCGAGCAGCGCGGGGTCGAGCTGTGGGAGGTGGCCGACGACGACCTCGCCGAGGTCGATCCCCGGCTCACCCCCGGGGTCCGCGACGTGCTGACCGTCGCCGGTGCTGTCACCGCCCGCAGCTCGACCGGCGGCACTGCGCCCGCCCGGGTCGCCGAGCAGCTGGCCGCGCTCGCCGACGGTGCGCATGAGCACGCCGCCTGGGCCCGGAGCCGACCGCCGCCGACGCCCGCGCCGGGCACCTCTCTCGGCCCGGTCGCAGGCGCGGCCAGGCCCTCACCCGCGCGACGCTGCGGGGCCCGGCGAACCGGGTAGCGCCGACCCTGCTCGGCTGCGTGTTACGGCGCACCGACGCGGCCGGGACGGTCGCCGTCCGGCTCACCGAGGTCGAGGCCTACGCCGGGCCCGACGACCCGGCGTCGCACGCCTACCGCGGCCGCACCCCGCGCAACGCCGTGATGTTCGGCCCGGCGGGATACCTCTACGTCTACTTCACCTACGGCATGCACTGGTGCGC
>JBPCOR010000010.1:0-2569 GCA_051000035.1 Mycobacteriales bacterium
CTCATCGGTCTCGCGGCGCCAGCGACCGGGATCCTCCGGGCGTAGGGCGACCCGAAGTGTATGGCGCGGCCCGCACCGCCGCGACCGCGCGCCGCGAACGAGCACCGGTGCGTCGGTGCCGTGGACAGCTCTAACGCAATTGACAACGGCTATCGTTAGGGAGTTAGCTGGTGGCGTCTGGGTGGGCTGCTGGGCGGGTCTCACCTTGCTCCGATCGGTGATCGTGGGGGTTTGCGGTATGTCGCGTCGTCAGGTCCTGTTCCCGGCCCTGTCCGTGGCGGCGGTCGTCGTGGCCGTAGCGGGTTGCCGCACCTCCTCCGGTGCCTCGAACGGCACCGCCGGATCCGCGGGCCGGGCACCGGGCGGGGGCGCGGTCATCCAGGCGGCGGCGAGCATCAACGCATGGGGCAGCATCTTGTCGCAGCTGGGAGGTGTGCACGTGAACACGACCTCGGTCATCACCAATCCGGACACCGATCCGCACGACTACGAGCCGACGCCCGCCGGCGGCCGCACGATCGCCTCGGCGAGACTGTTCATCGAGAACGGCATCGGCTATGACTCGTGGGCGGCCAAGGCGGTAACGGCCAACCCGGACTCCTCCCGCACGGTGATCGACGTCGGTCAGCTGGTCGGCGTCGCGGCCGGTGGGAATCCGCACCGCTGGTATTCCCCGGCCGATGTGGAGAAGGTCGCGGGCGCGATCACCGCCGATCTGAAGAAGATCGACCCGGCCGACGCGGCCTACTACGACACCCGACACAAGACGTTCGAGGACGCCGGGCTGGCCAGGTACCACCGGCTTATCAGCGACATCAAGGCCAGGTATGCCGGCACGCCGGTCGGAGCCAGCGAGAGCATCGTCGCGCCGCTCGCGGACGCCCTCGGCCTGGACCTCATCACCCCGCCGAGTTTCCTCAAGGACCTCAGCGAGGGCACCGACCCCTCCGCCGCGGACAAGGCCACGATCGATGCTCAGATCACCGGCAAGAAGATCAAGGTCTACGTCTTCAACAGCCAGAACGCCACTCCGGACGTGTCCGCACAGGTCGCGGCGGCGAAGCAGGACGGCATCCCGGTCACCTCGGTCACCGAGACGCTGTCCCCGGCCGGGTCGACCTTCCAGGGCTGGCAGTCCGCGCAGCTGGGGGCGCTGGAGTCAGCGTTGAGCAAGGCGACCGGCCAGTGAGCCGCACGAACCGCACCCCGACAGCGGACACCGGCTCCCGCGATCGGCTCGACGGCGCAGGGCCCGGCCGGGCCGCGCCGGACGCCGTTGACACGGTGGTGTCGCTGTCCCACGCGGCGGTCCGGGTGGGGGGCCGCACGATCTGGTCGGAGGTATCCCTGCGCGTCGAGCGGGGCGAGTTCGTCGCGGTGCTGGGACCCAATGGCGTCGGCAAGTCGACACTGCTCAAAGCTGTCCTGGGCATGGTGCCGCTGAGCGCGGGGCGGGTAGAGGTGCTCGGCGAGCGCCCGGGGCGCCGCAACGCCCGGATCGGGTACCTACCCCAGCGGCGCGCGTTCGACCCGGCGACCCGGATCCGCGGGGTGGACATCGTCCGGCTCGGCCTGGACGGTGACCGGTGGGGCACCCCGCTGCCAGCGCGGCTGCGCGGCGCCAGGGGGCGCGCAGACCGGGACCGCGTCCGCGAGGTCATCGACATGGTCGATGCCGCCGACTATGCGCGGCGTCCGATCGGGCAGTGCTCGGGTGGGGAGCAACAACGGCTCCTGATCGCGCAAGCTCTGATCCGCCGCCCCGAACTGCTGGTGCTCGACGAACCGCTGGACAGCCTGGATGTCACCAATCAGGCCTCGGTCAGCGCGCTGATCCAATCCGTGTGCCGCACCCAGGGGGTGGCCGTACTGCTGGTCGCGCACGACGTGAACCCGATCCTGACCTACCTGGACCAGGTGATCTACCTCGCCCACGGCGGCGCCGTGATGGGCCCGCCGGAGCAGGTCATCACCGCCGATACCCTCACCATGCTCTACGGCACGGCGATCGACGTCCTCCGCGACCGCACCGGTCGCATGGTCGTTGTCGGCCAACCCGACACGCCACCAGATCATCGGTCCACCCGCACCGGGCCGGCCCGTTGACCGCCGGTTCGAGCTGGAATCTGATCGACGACGGGCGGCAGCTGCTGGCGTTCCATTTCATGCTCAACGCGCTGCGCGCCGGCACCATCGTCGCTGTGGTGGCCGGGGCGGTCGGCTATTTCATGGTGCTACGCCGTCAATCGTTTGCCGGGCACACGCTGGCCGTGATCGGCTTCCCCGGCGCGGCCGCTGCGACCTGGCTGGGTATCAGTCCGGTGTTCGGCTACTTCGGCTTCTGCATCGCCGGAGCCCTCGTGATCGCGGCGTTGCCTGGCGGCGGCCGGGCGAGCGCCGGCCTGGGCGGCTACGGGGAGGAGTCGGCGATCATCGGCACCGTGCAGGCTTTCGCGCTGGCCTGCGGCTTCCTGTTCGTCAGTCTGTACAAGGGGTTCCTGTCCGGGCTGAACAATCTGCTCTTCGGCACGATCATCGGGGTCTCCGACGATCAGGTGCTGGTGCTGCT
>JBPCOR010000026.1:0-10018 GCA_051000035.1 Mycobacteriales bacterium
CGAGTGCGCAGATATCGCACGGTTGTCCACCCGGCACCATGCGTTATCTGCAATCTCGGCGAATTCGGCGGCGCTGTCAGCGTCCGCCGGGGCCGAGGCGACGCTCGATCGCATCCAGGCGCCGCCGGGTCTCGCGAAGGGCGGACTCCAGCTCGGCGAGCCGAGCCTGCACGTCATCGGGGAGTCTCGAAGTGCGGCTCCCTGCGGGGATCGACGCGATCACCGTGTCGCGGAGCCCGTCCAGGTCGCCGGTCGCCTGCAGCAGCACCTGCGCACCGACACCGTCGCCCTCGCGGATCAACCCGAGCAGCAGGTGCTCCGGCCCGATGTAGGTGTGGCCGAGCCGCTGCGACTCGCGACTCGACAGCTCGAGCATCTTCTTCGCCCGCGGGGTGAAGGGGAGGTGACCCGTCGCCGCCTTCGTCCCCGTTCCGACGATGGCGAGCACCCGGTCACGCGCGCTGGCAACGGACAGGCCTGCTGCCACGAGCACGGCCGCCGCGTCGTCTTCGCCCTGCAGAATGCCGAGCAGCAGGTGCTCGGTGCCGAGGTAGTTGTGATTCATCTCCCGGGCCTCCTCCTGCGCGAGCACGATCACTCGCCGGCCGGCATCGGTGAACCGCTCGAACATGTGCCCACCTCTCCTCTTGTGGCCTCAGACTCGCCGGTCGCCTCAGACTCGCCGGTCGAGGAACCGGCGGGCAGCGCGGGTGCTGCAGGCGACCGGCGACCTGGGCGGGCTCCGCGACGCGGTGATCGCATCGATCCCCGCAGGGAGCCGCACTTCCAGACTCCCCGACGACGTGCGGGCTCGGCTCGCCGAGGTGGAGTCCGCCCTTCGCGAGACCCGGCGGCGCCTGGATGCGATCGAGCGTCGCCTCGGCCCCGGCTGACGCTGACAGCGCCGCCAACCCCGCCTTGCGCGGGCCGCCGAATTCGCCGAGATTGCAGATAACGCATGGTTCCGGGTGGACAACCGTGCGATATCTGCGCACTCGAGTCGTGCGGCGACCGCCACCCATGTATGGCGCACCGATCCGCGTGTCGCCGGCCCGCGCCCGTCGGCGCCCGGGCTTTGCATCGTCACCCACTTGGGTGGTTCTGCCGACCAAACCTGGACACGCAGCGCCGTTTTGGTTACGGTGAGTGATCGCTTGATAACAGAGCGTATTCACTATCTAACACTGGCCATGGGCGGTCACCAACGCGACGGCGCGTTGCGATCGTCAGCCGGGTACTGGTCAATCCGACCGTCCGGTCTGCCCACCGGACCGACCGCTCGCCTTCCTCCCGGCGCGATCTGCGCTGCGCTGCTTGTCATCGGGGCTTTCTGGACTGGCGTCGCTGCCCGTCGTGCCGTGGAGCCATCTTGCCCCACGAGGAGCATCCAATGCCCACCCATCCGAGCTCGACAAGCCCTACGACCAGCGCCGATCACCCCTGCCGCCGGTCGTTCCTGATCGGCGGCTTCGGGATAGGCGCGCTCAGCGCGCTCCGGACGCTCGAGGAGCGGGCCGTTGCCAGCACCCGCCCGGCGCCGCCCCGGACGACGCAGCAGCAGACGCTGGTCCCGCTGCTGATCGGCGCCCGCTGCAATCCTCCGCAGCCCGCGACGTTCGCGGCCATGAACCGGACCATCGGTCCGGTCAAGGCCATGCGGCTGTTCTACCCGGGCTCCCTCCCGACGCAGTACGCCGCGACGTCCCTGCCACCGGGAGTCGCTCCGTTCGTGTCCTACAAGAGCCCGCAGACGAATGTCGGTGCCTACATCGGCACACTGCCGGCCAATGCCCGGCTCACCTTCCATCACGAGCCGGAAGCGGGGTCCGGAAACGGGGATTTCACCTCGGGCCAGGAGTTCACCGGCATGTTCGGCCGGGAGTACGCCGCCGCGCACGCAGCCCGGTGGGATATCCGGTTCGGCATGATCGCCGGTGCGTATCAATACCAGGCCGGACGCAACGGATACGACGGCTCCTACCTACCAGACCCAGCTTCGTGCGACTTCTACGGCATCGACACCTATCAGCGCGGTGACAAGCCGCTGATTCCGCTGGAGCAGGAGCCGCGATTCCAGCGCTGGTACTCCCTGGTCAAGGACCGGGGCAGGCCGCTGTACATCACCGAGTACGGACGCGGGCTGAGTTCGCAACCACAGGCAAATGACCAACGTGCCAAGGTGATTGCGGTCGATGCGCCGTATCTGGCTTCCATCGGCGTCTCGGTCTGGCTGTTCTGGTGGGCGGGCGGGTCGGCGGGGAGTTGGACCTTCAGCGACCAGCCCTCGATCGATGCCTGGCGCAAGGTTGCCCTGCGCAACGCCTAGGCCGTCGCTGTCTGGCTCATCCGCGGTCCATCTCATGCCCTGCTGCGGGTGGCTCGCGCAGTGTCCACGGCGTTGTCCTCATGACACGTCGGCGGCGTACTCCGGCTCGCGGCGACGGGTGAGTGCGCCGGATCGCTGCTGGCGAATGCTGTCGACGGTGAAGACGATCAGCGCGATCCACACCAGGCCGAAGCCGAGGAATTCCGCAGCGGGTAGGGGCTCGTGGAATACCAGGATCCCGCAGCCGAACTGCAGGATCGGCGTTACGTACTGCAGCAGCCCGAGCGTGCTGAGCCGCAGTCGGGGGGCCGCCGCACCGAAGAACAGCAGCGGCGCTGTCGTCACGAGCCCGGCGCCGGCGAGCAGCACGGCCTGGCCCGCGCCGTGGTGGCCGAACGTCAAATCACCCTGCCCCACAAGGACGCCGAGGTACGCGACAGCCGGTAGGAACAGCACGCTCGTCTCGATCGACAGGCTCTCGACGGCGCCGGCTGCAACGTGCTTCTTGATCAGGCCGTAGCTGCCGAACGACGCCGCGAGCGTGAGCGCGATCCAGGGCGGCCGGCCGTAGTCGATCGCGATCACGACGACGGCGATCATGCCGAGACCGAGGGCGAGCCACTGCGCCCGCCGCAATCTCTCCCGCAGGACGACGACCCCGAGCAGGACGGTCACGAGCGGGTTGACGAAGTAGCCGAGGGACGTCTCCACGACGTGCCCGGTGTTGACGCCGTAGATGTAGACGCCCCAATTGACGGCGAGCAGGACCGCGCCGATGGCGAGCAGGCCGGTACGCCGGCGGCTGCGCACCAGCGCCCGCAACCGCTGCCAGGATCGGGTGGCCGGGACGATCACCAGGAGAGCGAGCAGCGACCAGCCGACCCGATGCGCCAGGATCTCCAGCGAGCCGGCGGGCTTCACCAGCGGCCAGTAGAGCGGGAAGAGTCCCCACAGGACGTAGGCGCCGAGGCCGTAGAGCATTCCGCGCCGGTCGTCGCCCACACCTGGAGCGTACGTGCCGCCGTCGTCTTCCCGAGCCGCCCCCGTATCAGGCAGTCACTGGTACCTTGCACTACATGGATCCGGGCCTGCCCACCGCGCTGCGACGCGGCACGCTGGAATATTGCGTGCTCGCGCTGCTGCGGGACGAACGCCGGTACGGCGTCGAGCTGGTCACCGAGCTCGGCCGCATCGACGGGCTGGCCACCAGCGAGGGCACGTTGTACCCGCTGCTGTCGCGGCTGCGCCGGGAGCGCCTGGTGTCCACGAGCTGGCAGGAATCGGCCGCCGGTCCGCCCCGCCGGTATTACGAGCTGACTACGGCCGGGCGCCGCGCGCTGCACACTTTCGGCCAGGAATGGCGGCGGTACCGCGACGCCGTCGACTCACTGCTTCGCACCGACGATCGGAGTAACCGATGACGGGACAGGACCGAGCCGAGCGCTACCTGCGCGACCTGGGCAACGCCGCCGCGGGATTGCCCGCGGAGCACCGCCGCGAGTTACTCGACGACGTGGGCGAGCATCTGCGATCGAGCTGGGACGACGGGGGCAGCGAGTCCGACGTCCGGACGGCGATCGACCGGCTCGGGTCACCGGAGTCGATCGTGGCGGCGGCCTACGCGGAGGCCGGGCTCACGCCGGCGCCACCGCAGCGGATGGGCTGGCGCGAGACGCTCGCCCTGATCGGCATCAGCGTCGGGTTCGCGTTCTTCGTGGTCGGCTGGTTCGTCGGTGTCGGGTTGCTGTGGTCGTCGGAGAAATGGACCACGCGGCAGAAGCTCATCGGCACCTTCGTGGTGCCAGGCGGTTTCGCCGGTCTGGTCCTGCTCGGCGGCGTGGTCGGCGTCAAGGGCGGTTACGCCAGCGGATCGGTCTCGAGCGTGTCCGTGCGGGGGAACGCCACCCACGTCGTCCGACAGCACGCGGCGACGAGCAGCAGCAGCGGCGGCTCGATCTGGCCGACCGTGCTGGCAGTCATCTTGGTGCTGGTCTCGATCGCCGTGCCGATCTGGCTGGCGACCCGGGTGTCCCGCAACCGGGTGCCGGCGCTCGCGGCGCCGATGGGCCAGGGACCGCTGGCGCCGCTGCGCTGAGACCGCCGGCTCGCACCCGGCGACTACGCCGAGAGTGCATATCAGGCATGGGTTTGTCTGCGCTCTCGGCATGGGGGGACGACCGGCATCGCCGCGCACACCGACGAACGGCGCCCGGCCGGGCGGCGTCCAGAGCTACTCGACGGTCCAGGAGTCCGGGCCGCGCAGCAGCCCGGCGAGGTCGCTCCCGCCCGCCTTCGCCGCCCGCGCCACCTGCTCGCTCAGCAGCTCGTCGTACGTCGGCCGAGCGACATCACGGAAGACGCCGATCGGCGCATAGTGCAGGTCGCTGCCGGACAGTCGGGACAGCGCGAAGGCATAGGCCGGATCATCCGACGCGGAGTCGTGAACGACGATCCGCGGATCACCCTCCTCAGCGTGCTCGGCGATCTGCAGGGCACCGGTCGCCGGATCCCGCACGACGGCCTTGGAGCCGTCCGCGCCGAACCGCAGCGGCCGGCCGTGCTCGAGCCGGATCGTCCAGTCGTCGCGGGTCGACGGGTCCTTCAGCAGCGCGAACGCGTCGTCGTTGTAGATGTTGCAGTTCTGGTAGATCTCCACCAGCGACGTTCCCTTGTGCGCCGCCGCGGCCCTCAGCACGGCGGTCAGCTGCTTGCGGTCGGAGTCGATCGCGCGCGCCACGAAGGTCGCCTCCGCGCCCAGCGCCAGCGACACCGGGTTGAACGGCGTGTCCAGCGAGCCGATCGGGGTGGACTTGGTGACCTTGCCGGATTCCGACGTCGGCGAGTACTGGCCCTTCGTCAGGCCGTAGATCCGGTTGTTGAACAGCAGGATCGTGAGGTTGACGTTGCGGCGCAGCAGGTGGATCAGGTGGTTGCCGCCGATCGACAGCGCGTCGCCGTCACCGGTGACCACCCACACCGACAGGTCCGGGCGGCTCGCGACCAGGCCGGTCGCGATCGTAGTCGCGCGACCGTGGATGGAGTGCATGCAGTAGGTGTTGAGGTAGTACGGGAACCGCGAGGAGCAGCCGATGCCGGAGATCATCACGATGTTCTCGCGGCGCAGCCCGAGCTCAGGCAGAAATCCTTGCACGGCGGCGAGGACGGCGTAGTCACCGCAGCCGGGACACCACCTGACCTCCTGGTCGGTCTTGAAATCCTTCGCCTTCTGCACCTCGTCGGTGCGCGGAACGCTTGCCAGCGCGGGGAATTCGTGGTTCACCCCAGCATGAGCCCCAGATTCAGACCCGGAATGAGCGTCAGACATCGGCGATGACTCCTTCGAGCACGCCGGCGAGCTCGGCCGCGCCGAACGGCTGCCCGCGGACCTGGGTGTAGGGGATTGCGTCGATGAGGTAACGCGCGCGCAACAGCATCGAGAGCTGCCCGAGGTTGATCTCCGGCACGACCACCCGCTGGTACGTCGCCAGGACCGCACCGGTGTTCGCCGGGAACGGGTTGAGGTGGCGCAGATGCGCCTGCGCGATGGAGCCACCAGCCCGCCGGACCCGGCGCACACCCGCCGTGATCGCACCGTACGTCGAGCCCCACCCCAGGACCAGCACGTCGGCCGGCGGCCCGTCCAGGGCGCCCGGGTCATCGACGTGCAGCGGCGGGATCGACGCAGCGATGCCGGCCACCTTCGACGCCCTGGTCCGGACCATGAATTCGTGGTTGGCCGGGTCGTAGGAGATGTCGCCGGAGCCGTCGGCCTTCTCGATGCCGCCGATGCGGTGCTCCAGCCCGGGCGTGCCGGGGATGGCCCACGGGCGCGCGAGCGTCGCCGGGTCACGCAGGTACGGCCAGAATTCGCCGTTGTGATTGGGCTCGGTGGCGAATTCGACCCGCAGATCCGGCAGGTCGTGCACCGACGGCACCGCCCACGGCTCGGACCCGTTGGCGAGATAGCCGTCGGAGAGCAGGAACACGGGGGTGCGATAGGTCGTGGCGATCCGCACCGCCTCGATCGCGGCGTCGAAGCAGTCGCTGGGCGAGCGCGGCGCCACGATCGGCACCGGCGCCTCGCCGTGCCGGCCGAACATCGCCATCAGCAGATCGGCCTGCTCGGGCTTGGTCGGCATCCCGGTCGACGGCCCGGCGCGCTGCACGTCGACGACCACCAGGGGCAGCTCGAGTGACACCGCGAGGCCGATCGTCTCGGACTTCAGCGCCACCCCCGGTCCGGAGGTGGTGGTGACTCCGAGCGCCCCGCCGAAGCTCGCGCCCAGCGCTGCACCGATGCCAGCGATCTCGTCCTCGGCCTGGAACGTCCGCACGCCGAATCGCTTGTGCCGCGCCAGTTCGTGCAGGATGTCGCTCGCCGGCGTGATCGGGTAGGCGCCGAGGAAGAGCGGCAGGCCGGTGCGCTGCGCGCTGGCGATCAGCCCGTAGGACAGGGCCATGTTGCCGGAGATGTTGCGGTAGGTTCCCGCCGGCAGTGGGGCCGGCTTGACCTGATAGGACGTCGCGAACGCCTCGGTCGTCTCGCCGTAATTCCAGCCGGCCTGAAAGGCCGCGATGTTGGCGGCGGCAATGTCGGGCTCGCTGGCGAATTTCGAGGACAGAAAGTCGACCGTGCCCTGGGTGGGCCGGTGAAACATCCAGGACACGATGCCGAGGGCGAACATGTTCTTCGCTCGCGCGGCGTCCTTGCGGGACAGGCCGAAGGACTCCAGTGCCCGCGTCGTCATCTCGGTGAGGTCGGCCGCGTGCACGTTGTAGGAGGACAGCGCGTCGCCCTCAAGCGGGTTCGCGTCGTAGCCGACCTTCGCCAGTGCCCGGGGGGTGAAGTCGTGGCTGTCGATGATCACCGTCGCCCCGCGGGGGACATCGGCAAGATTCGCCCGCAGCGCCGCTGGATTCATCGCGACCAGCACGTCCGGCGCGTCGCCCGGGGTGAAGATGTCGTGGTCGGCGAAATGCAGCTGGAACGACGAGACGCCCGGGAGCGTGCCGGCCGGGGCGCGGATCTCCGCCGGGAAGTTCGGCAGCGTCGACAGGTCATTGCCGAACGCCGCGGTTTCCTGGGTGAACCGATCGCCGGTGAGCTGCATCCCGTCGCCGGAATCGCCCGCGAACCGGATGACGACCCGGTCGCGTTCTTCGACGTGCTTGCTCACATACCCTCGGATCGTGCCGGCAGGGGGCGCCGGCCTGGACTTCCTTCCGTACGCCATGCTATGCCCCCGCTGCGGCGACGATCGCGGGGGAACGCCGTACCGCAAAGAGACGTTTACCTCCAGGTGGCCCGCGATCGTCGTGGCGCACCGCGAAAGGACACCGCACCGTGCACCGGCACTACAACGGACTGAAGACCGCCGCGCTGCTCGGCCTGCTGTCGGCGCTGATCATCGGTGTCGCGAGTCTGTGGGGCAGCGCCGGCCTGGTCATCGGTCTGGTCCTGGCGGTTGGCATGAACGCGTTCGCCTACTTCACCTCCGACAAGATCGCGCTGCGATCGATGCATGCTCGGCCGGTCGCCGAGGCCGAGCAGCCGGCCATGTACGCGATCGTCCGTGAACTCGCCACCGCCGCGCGCCAGCCGATGCCGCGGCTCTTCGTCAGCCCGACCGACCAGCCGAATGCATTCGCCACCGGCCGTGATCCACGCCATGCCGCCGTCTGCTGCACCGAGGGCATCCTGCCGATGCTCGACCGTCGCGAACTGCGCGCCGTGCTGGGCCACGAGCTCTCGCACGTCTACAACCGCGACATCCTGATCTCCTCGGTCGCGGG
Source organism: Mycobacteriales bacterium (assembly GCA_051000035.1). Taxonomy (GTDB): domain Bacteria; phylum Actinomycetota; class Actinomycetes; order Mycobacteriales; family QHCD01; genus QHCD01. The sequence continues at coordinate 8,120 of JBPCOR010000026.1, forward strand.
CGCGCTCGCCAGCCTGATCATGTACGCCGCGCATCTGGCGATGTTCGCGTCGATCTTCGGCGGCGGCCGGGGCGACGACCGCGACGGCGGGGGAGTCCTCGGCGCGCTGCTGCTGATGATCCTCGGGCCGATAGCCGCGACCATGATCCAGCTCGCCATCAGCCGCAACCGGGAGTACCAGGCCGATGCGTCCGGGGCCGCGCTGACCGGCGATCCGCTGGCGCTGGCGAGCGCACTGCGGAAGCTGGAGCGGGGCACCCGGGCGCTCCCGCTGCCGCAGCGGGAGAATCTCGTCGCGACCAGCCACCTGATGATCGCCAACCCGTTCCGGGCGGCCGGGGTGGCCAAGATGTTCTCGACCCACCCGCCGATGGCCGAGCGGATCCGCCGGCTGCAGGAGATGGCCGGCGGGCCGAGCTAGCGCTGATCCGGACCGTCGGGCCGCCCGGTCAGGGTCCGGGCCACCCCGAGCACGTACCTCCCGTACGCTGACGCCTCCTGCGCAGCCCCCAGCGCGGCGGCGGCCTTTGCGTCGATGTAGCCCATCCGCAACGCGATCTCTTCCAGGCAGGCGATCCGGACTCCCTGCCGACGCTCGAGCACCTGCACGAAGAGCGACGCCTCGAGCAGGCTGTCGTGGGTGCCGGTGTCCAGCCACGCCATCCCGCGGGCCAGGGTGACCAGCCGCGCGCGCCCGTCGGCGGCGTAGCCGTTGTTGAGGTCGCTGATCTCCAGCTCGCCACGAGCCGACGGCCTCAGCCGCCGGGCCCGCTCGACCACATCGCCGTCGTAGAAGTACAGCCCGGTGACGGCGACGTTCGATCGCGGTGCGGCCGGCTTCTCCTCGATCGAACGCACCCGGCCGTCCGCGGCGGCGTCGACGACGCCGTAGCGACGGGGGTCGCCGACCGGATAGCCGAAGAGGGTGCAGCCGGCGAGCCGGCCGACCTCGGCCCGCAGCAGGCCCCCGAAACCGCTGCCGTAGAACAGATTGTCACCGAGCACGAGTGCGACCGGCTGGTCACCGACGAAATCGGCGCCGATGCGGAAGGCGTCGGCGAGGCCACGCGGCTCGGGCTGCTCGGCGTAGGAGACGGCCAGACCGAGTTGGCTACCGTCGCCGAGCAGCCGCTGGAATGCGGGCGCGTCAACCGGTGAGGTGACCATCAGGATGTCGCGGATGCCGGCCAGCATCAGCACCGACAGCGGGTAGTAGACCATCGGCTTGTCATAGACCGGCAGCAGCTGCTTGCAGGCGGCGAACGTCGCCGGATAGAGCCGGCTGCCGGTCCCGCCCGCCAGGACGATCCCCCTCACGACCTCACCGCACCCTGGCCGGGGCCGGCTGCACCAGCGATGAGCGCGCCAGCATGATGACGCCGACGGTCGCGAGCACGACGGCGATCAGGATCATCGTCGTCGCGAAGACCGCCCCGCCGAGCAGCCGCTGATGCCAGCCGAACGACGCGATCAGGGTGGCGCCGAGCGGATTGAGCAGCGTCACCGGGACCATCACGGCGGTCAGCGGCCCAATGGCGAAGGCCGCCTGCTCCAGCGCGACCCCGCCGACGGCCGCGATGATCAGCAGATACAGCCGCCAGCTCGTCAGGGTGGCGCCCAACCCGTGCGTGGCGAGGTCGCCCGTGGTCGCCTTGGTCAGGGTCGCGGTGATGCCGAACGACCCGGCCGCCGCGGCACCCCACAGCGCGGCCCGGCCGGCCGAGCCGAGCAGCCGGCCGATCACGACGAGTGCGACCACGATCGCGATCGCGACCAGGGTGCCGGTGAAGAGCAGCCCGCGGCCGCGGGGGGGGCCAGTGGGGGCTGCCGTCCCAGTGGAGAAGGGGACGAACGCAGAGCACACGACCCCCAAAGACAACCAACCCCCACCGGCGATCC
>JBPCOR010000086.1:0-4603 GCA_051000035.1 Mycobacteriales bacterium
GTCCGGACGGGTAGCCGGCAAGCGGGCTCGCCGCGGCCGGCCCGACAGCAGTTCGGTGAGCGCGACCGGACTCCGGCCCGAGCGGTCCCGCGGGCGCCAACGTCGGGAGGAGCCGGGTGGTCGAGCCCCAGCCGGGCGCGAGCTGGGTCGGCACGCCGGCGCCGCCGTCGAGCACACCACACGCCTCGCGGACAGCAGCGGCGAACTGGCCGCCGCCGGCGAAGCGGGCCCGCGGCTCCTTGGCCAGCGACCGGGCGATGAGCGCCCGCACCGGCGCCGGCACGGTCGGCGGGAGCGGCGGGGGCTGGTGGTGGATCTGCATCATCGCGACCGCGACCGGGTTGTCGGCGGTGAACGGCACCCGGCCGGTCAGGCATTCGTAGCCGACCACGCCGAGGGAGTAGACGTCGCTCGCCGGCGAGACATGCGCGCCCTCGGCCTGCTCGGGGGAGAAGTACTGCGCCGTACCGACGACCATTCCGGTCTGGGTCAGCGGGACGGCGAACGCCGCCCGGGCGACGCCGAAGTCGGTGAGCTTGATCGCGCCGTCGGTCGTCACGAGCAGGTTGCCCGGCTTGATGTCGCGGTGGACCATGCCGGTGCGATGGGCGGCCTGCATCGCCTCGGCCGCCTGCTCGAGGATGTCCAGGGTGCGGCGCACCGGCACCGGCCCGCGGGCGATGACCGCCGACAGCGCCTCGCCGTCGACGAGCTCCATCACCAGGTACGCCGTCGGCGTCGCCTCGTCGCCGGCCTCGCCGTAGTCGTAGGCCCGGGCGATGCCGGGGTGTGACAGCGACGCCGTCGAGCGGGCCTCGGCCCGGAAGCGCTCGACGAACGTCGGGTCGCCGGACAGTTCGGGCTTGAGCACCTCCACCGCGACCGTGCGGTGCATCCGCAGATCCTCCGCCCGCCAGACCTCGCCCGTGCCGCCGGCGGCGATCCGCCCGGTGAGGCGGTATCTCCCGTCGAGCACGGAGTACCTGTCCACCAGCACGCGATCACCGACCGCCCTGCTGGGCCAGGACCGCCTGCATGACGGCCTTGGCGACCGGGCCGGCCGCCATGCCGCCCGTCGTCTCGTTTCCCCGCACGCCGCCGTGCTCGATGAGCACCGCGACGGCGACCGTGGGGTGATCGGCGGGGGCGAAGCCGATGAACCACGCGTGCGGCGCCTTGCCGGGAGCGTTGTCGGCGGTGCCCGTCTTGCCTGCGACCTTGACGCCGGGGATCTGCGCCGGCTGGCCGGTGCCCTGGCTGACGACGGCTTCCATCATCGTGGTCAGGCTGGCCGAGACGGCCGGGGTCATCGCCGTCCGCAGCCGCTGCGGCTGGGTCGTTTTCAGCACCGTCAGGTCCGGAGCCTCTTCCTGGTTGACCAGGTAGGGCTTCATCAGGGCGCCCTTGTCGGCGATGGCGGCGGCGATCATGGCGCCCTGCATCGGGGTGAGCCGCACGTCCTGCTGCCCGATCGAGGACTCGGCCAGCGCCGCCTGGCTCGGGATCGGCCCGGTGCTGCTCGCCGCCACCCGAAGGGGCATGGTGAAGCCCTGATCGGTGATGCCGAATGCCGCTGCCTGGGTCTTCACCGGGCCCGCCCCCAGCTTCATCCCGAGCTTGGCGTACGCCGTGTTGCAGGAGATCGCCAAGGCGTGGATGAGGGTGTCGGTCATGCCGTTGCCGCAGGTCTCGCCGGCGAAGTTGTGCAGCACGTGCGTCGAGCCCGGCAGCTGCAGGGCATCCGGGGCCGGCACGCGTGTCTGCGGGGTGAGGCCGTTGTTCAGCGCGGCGGCCGCGATGACCGTCTTGAAGGTCGACCCCGGCGGGTAGTTCTGCGCGATCGCTCGGTCGAGCAGCGGCTGGTGCGCGTCCTTGTCGAGCCTGTTGTAGACCCGGTCGGTCTGCGCGCTGTCGTGGGTGGAGAGCAGGTTGGGATCCCAGCTAGGCGTGCTGACCATCGCCAGGATCGCGCCGGTGCGCGGGTCCAGTGCGACGACGGCGCCGGTCTGCTTGGCCATCGCGTTGTACGCAGTCTCCTGGGCCCGGCGGGAGATCGTCACGACGACGTTGCCACCCTTGGGCTCCCGCCCGGTGAAGATGTCGGAGATCCGGCGCAGCGCGAGCCGCCCGTCACTCCCGTCGAGCAGGCCGTCCTCGGTGCCCTCGATCGCGGTCTGGTTGTAGAGGGAGTCGAAGCCGGTAATGGGGGCGAAGACCTTGCCCTCGGGGTAGTGCCGCTGGTACTTCAGCGTGTCCGTCGTCGCGACCGAGCTGGCGATCGCCTGACCGTCGGCGATGATCTGGCCGCGGGGATGGGCGTACTGGGCGATCAGCCCGCGCCCGTTGAGGCTGTTGTTGCGCAGCGACCCGGCCTCGACGAACTGCACGTAGGTGATGTTGGCCAGCAGCGCCGCGAAGAGCACGAGCACCGCGATGACGACGCGGCGTACGGGGCGGTTCATCGGCTGACCACCTCGGTGTGCGCATCGGCGACGGACGGCGCGGACCGCGGCGGCGGCGTCGGGCGCCGGCCGGCGTCGGAGATCCGCACCAGCAGGCCCAGCAGGGCCAGGTTGGCGATCAGCGAAGATCCACCGGCGGACATGAACGGCGTGGTCAGGCCGGTCAGCGGGATCAGCCTGGTGACACCGCCGACGATGATGAAGACCTGGAAACCCATCGAGAACGCCAGCCCGGTCGCGAGCATCTTGCCGAAGAGATCGGAGACGGCGAGACCGGCGCGGAAGCCGCGCATCACCAGCAGCGCGTAGACGACGAGGATCGCGGCGAGTCCGAAGAGCCCGAGCTCCTCACCGGCGGTGGAGATGATGAAGTCGCTGCCGGCCAGCGGAACCAGGTCCGGGCGCCCACCGCCGAGGCCGGCACCGAAGAGGCCGCCGCTGCCGAGTCCGAACATGGCCTGCACGATCTGGTAGCCACCGGTCGAGGCGTACCGGAAGGGGTGCAGCCAGACGTCGACGCGGACCTGGACGTGCCCGATCACCTGGTAGGCCAGGAACGACCCGCCGGCGAAGAGGACCAGGCCGATCACCAGCCAGGAGGTGCGCTCGGTCGCGACGTACAGCATGACGACGAAGATGGCGAAGAAGAGCAGCGACGTGCCCAGGTCGTTCTCCCGCAGCAGCAGCAGCAGGCTTACCCCCCATGCGACGAGCACCGGGCCGAGGTCGCGGCCGCGAGGGAACGCCATGCCGAGGAACCGGCGCCCGGTCAAGGACAGCACGTCCCGCTTCGCGACGAGATAGCTCGCAAAGAACACCATCAGGGCGAGCTTGGCGAATTCACCTGGCTGGATGCTGAAACCGGCGATGATGATCCAGTTCCGCGAGCCGTTGATCTCGGTCAGGCTGGCCGGCAGGAATGCCGGCAGCGCGAGCAGCACGAGGCCCACGAGCGCGAGACTGTAGGCATAGCGGGCGAGCCGGCGGTAGTCGCGGATGATCAGCAGCACGGCGACGAAGAGCGCCAGCCCGATGCACATGTAGAGGATCTGGGTCCGCGCGTACGCCGACGGGACCGGGTCACCGAGCGCGTGCGCCTTGATCGTGGCGGCGAGGTCGAGCCGGTGGATCAGCACCAGACCGAGCCCGTTGAGCAGCGCGACCAGCGGCAGCAGCAGCGGATCGGCGTATCGGGCCTTCCAGCGGACGATGCCGTGCGCGATCAGCCAGACCGCCGCGAAGCCGCCGCCGTGCAGGGCCGTGTCTCGGGACACCGTGCCCCTGACGTTGACGTCGACGACACTGTCAGCGGCGACGATGATGATGATCGCGACGATCAGCATCGCCAGCTCGACGCCGCGTCGGGACCGGGCACCATCGTCGGGGAGCGCATCCGCCGCACCTCGCCCGGGCACCGCCGATGCGCTCATGGCCGTGGCTCCGGCCGCCTCGTCGGGTCGCTCATCTGCAGTCCCGCCCGCGGACGGGACGGTCGGTCGTCGTGGTGGCCGGGGGCGCCGCAGGGGCCGGGGTCAGCCGTGCCGATACGTACGGGTGGGCCGATACCCGCGGGTTGGCCGGGTTGCGATACCCGTTCGGCGTGCCTCCGCCGGACGGACCGAGCGCCGTCGGGGTGGTCCTCGGGGCGCTCGCGGTGGCCGATCGACGCGACGTGGTGCTGCGGGCGGATCGGCCGGTGCTCGGGCTCGGGGCGTGGGGGGTGCGGGTCACCCGGGCTGAGGCGCTCGCGGTCGGCGATGCCGACGCGCGGGTGGCTGTCGGCGTCGGGGTCCGCGCGGCCGTCGTGGGCGTGCCGGGTGCGTTGCTCGGGTTGCTCGGGTTGCTCGGGTTGCTCCCGGTGCCGGTGCGCGGGCAGCGGGGCAGCAGCTGATTCTGGCGCAGATTCGTGACCACGTCGTCAGCGGCCCCGCGCCCGCTCACCGTGATCCCGCCGGAGATCTGGCTGCGGGCGGCCGGGACCAGGTCGGTGAGCGTGAGCCCGGTGCCGCTCACCCGGCGGTAGAGGTGCATCCCGCCGACCGAGACGTTCAGCCCGCGGTCGAGCACGATCGTCCCGGCGGCAGCGAGGAGGAAGGACGGCGGCTGGGGCCGCGGATGGGAGAGGAGAGCAGAGAAGGGCC
>JBPCOR010000292.1:0-3043 GCA_051000035.1 Mycobacteriales bacterium
GAAGCCAGCAGCAGCAACGCGACGATGACGACGATGACGACGACGGTGAGAATAATTGTCATGACGTGTGTCCTCTGCCCGACGCGCGGGCGTAATAGCGGGAAACCTCAGGAATCGACTCCGGTGCCGCGGCGCAGGCGGAATGCTCGCGGAGGATCGGGCTCATGCGGTGCTCTCGTCCCCGGACGACAAGCCGGCCGGTATCGGATGCGCCGAAAACGTCGCCGGCTCGATCGTCGACGCACGACATGCTCTCGGTATCGGCAACAGTACGCTGCGGCCCCGCCCGGGACGGGGCGGTGGCACGGCGCCGACCCGCGGGGCGGGTGGCAATTGCGACGGTCCCGTCGCAGCAGGTGCGTCAGGGCCTGAGCGGCGCGTCGATGCTGAAGCGGGCCGCCCGGCGCTGCAGCCGGTGCCGGCGGCCGCGACGGCGCAGCTGCGGCAGCCGCCCCTCGGGGTCGGCGAAGAACAGCCGTTTCGCCAGTTCGATGAGCACGAGGTAGCCGACGACCATGCCGGCGAGAGCGAGGAAGAATCCGACCGGCAGGCGCGCGAAGCCGAGCAGGTGCGACAGCGGGGACAGCGGCAGCAGGGCACCGACGACCGCGGTCACCACGGCGGCGGCCAGCAGCGGGCGGCTCGGGCGGCTGCGGGTGAACGGGCTGCGCCGGGTACGGATCGCGAAGATCACCAGGGTCTGCGTCGCCAGGGACTCCGCGAACCAGCCGGAGCGGAAGAGGTCGGGTCCGGCGTGAAAGACACCGAGCATGACGGCGAAGGTGAGAAAGTCGAACAGGCTGCTGATGGGGCCGAAGAAGATCATGAAGCGGCGGATGAAGGCGATGTCCCAGTGCGACGGCGCCCGCAGCTGCTCGGGGTCGACACGGTCGGTCGGGATGGTCAGCTGGCTGGCGTCGTACAGCAGGTTGTTGAGCAGGATCTGGCTCGGCAGCATCGGCAGGAAGCTGAGCACCGCTGACGCGGCGGCCGCGCTGAACATGTTGCCGAAGTTGCTGCTGGTCCCCATCAGCACGTACTTGATCGTGTTGGCGAAGATGCGCCGGCCCTCGGTGACACCGTCGGCCAAGACCCCGAGATCCTTTTCCAGCAGTACGACGTCGGCGGCGTCCTTGGCTACGTCGGTCGCGGTGTCCACGCTGATGCCGACGTCGGCGGCGTGCAGCGCGAGTGCGTCGTTGACGCCGTCGCCGAGGAATCCGACGGCGCGCCCGCGCCGGCGCAGCACGCCGATCAGCCGTGCCTTCTGCTCGGGGCTGACCCGGGCGAAGATCGTGGCGGTCTGCGCGGTGGCGGTCAGCGTGTCGTCGTCCATGCCGGTGATGTCGGCGCCGGTCACCGTCCCGCCGGAGACCAGTCCGAGGTCGGCGCACACCTTCTGCGCGACGAGCGGGTTGTCACCGGTGCAGACCTTCACCGTGATGCCGAGCGCGGCGAGGCGTTGCAGCGAGGCTGCCGCGGCGGCCTTGGGGCGGTCCAGGAAGACGAGGAACCCCACCAGCGTCAGGTCTTTCTCATCCGCCGCGGTGGGGCTGGTGAGGCCCGGGGCGGCCCGGCCGGCGACCGCGATCACCCGGCCGCCGGCGGCGAACTGCATCGTCAGGGTGGCCTGCGCGGCGGGCGGGAGGCTCGGGCAGCGGGCCAGCACAGACTCCGGGGCACCCTTGACCAGGAGCTGCTCGGCGCCGTCGGGGTCCCGCACCACGACCGAGGTCATCCGTCGGTCGTGGTCGAAGGGCAGCAACCCACCCTGGAGTAGTCCGCGACCGGTTGCGTCGCAGCGGTCGGTGCCTCCCACAGCGCGGTGTCCAGCGGGTTCCCGCCCACCGCGCGCGTGCCGCTCACCGGCGCGATCTCGGTGCACAGCAGGCCGATCAGCAGCGCCCGCTCGGACTCGACGCCCGCTGGATCCAGTGCGGCGGTGAACGTGATCCGGCCCTCGGTCAGGGTGCCGGTCTTGTCGGTGACGAGCACGTCCATGTCGCCGAGGTCCTCGATGCAGACCAGCCGCTTGACCAGCACCTTGAGCTTGGCCAGGTGCCGAGATCCGGTCGCGAGGCTGGTGCTCACCACCGCCGGCAGGAGCTGCGGGGTGATCCCCACGGCGATGGCCAGGGAGAAGAGCAGGGATTGGATGAGGGGGCGGTGCAGCACCAGATTGGCGACCAGGATCAGGCTGGTGAGCGCCACCGCCACCTGCAGCAGGAGTACGGAGAAGCGTCGTAGCCCGGCCTGAAAGTCGGTCTCGGGCTGGCGTTCGCCCAGACCGAGTGCGATGCGCCCGAATTCGGCCTGTGCCCCGGTGGCCACGACCACCCCGGTGCCGGTGCCGGCCCGCACGACCGTGCCCATGAATGCGCAGCAGGAGAGGTCACCGAGCGCCGAGCCGGCGGCGACCGGCGGGACGATCTTGTCGGCCGGCAGCGACTCCCCGGTCAGCACGCTCTCATCGCACTCCAGGCCCGTCGTCGTGAGCAGCCGCAGGTCTGCCGGGACCACCTCGCCGAGGACCACGTTGACGACATCGCCGGGGACGAGTGCGGTGACGTCGACCTCGACCGGTTGTCCGCCCCGCAGCGCCACCGCGTGGTGGGTGACCTGCGAGTGCAGTGCCTCGGTGGCCAGCTCGGCGCGGTACTCGTTGACGAAACCCAGGCCCACGCTGGCGAGCAGGATGACCCCGATGACGATCGTGTCGGTGCGCTGTCCGAGGAAGAAGGAGATGACCGCGGTGACGGCCAGCAGGATCAGCACCGCGCTGCGCAGCTGACGGCCCAGGATCCGCAGCGGCTGGGCGTGATGGGAGCGCACCGCGTTGGGACCGGCGAGCGCCAGCCGCCGGGTCGCCTCGTCGGCGGCCAGTCCGGCTGGGTTGCTGCCCAGCCGGTCGAGCACCTGCGCGGCCGGGAGCGCAGCGGCCTCGCTGACCGGGATTCCGGGCCGGGACTGCGCATCGGCGCCGGCGCCGCCGCAGGCGTCGCCCGCCGGCGCCGCGTTCCTGGTCGCCGCCGTCATCCGCGAG
>JBPCOR010000127.1:0-13385 GCA_051000035.1 Mycobacteriales bacterium
CCGGCGATGTCGTGATCGTCAGCGGTCCGATCGGGGTCCACGGCATCGCCATCATGAGCGTGCGCGAGGGCCTGCAGTTCGGCTCCGAGATCGTCACCGACAGCGCGGCGCTGCACCCGCTGGTCGCCGCGATGCTCGCCGTGACCACCGACCTGCACGTCCTGCGCGATCCCACCCGGGGCGGCCTCGCGACCTCGCTCAACGAGATCGCATCATCGGCGCGGGTCGGCGTTCGGCTGGTGGAGAAGTCCATCCCGGTCCCCGACGACGTCCGCAACGCCTGCGCGGTGCTGGGTCTGGACCCGATGTACGTCGCGAACGAGGGCAAGCTGGTGGCGTTCGTACCCCGGGCGCACGCCGACGCCGTCCTGGCGGCGATGCGCTCGCATCCGCTGGGGGCCGGCGCCGCCGTCATCGGCGAGTGCGTCGACGAGCATCCCGGCATGGTGGTCGCGACGACGACGTTCGGGGGCACCCGCGTCGGAGACACGCCACTCGGCGAGCAGCTCCCCCGGATCTGTTAGGCGCCCGCCAGGCGCCAACTCGCAGAGCCCGGCGGTCGCGCCGGGCTCTCCCAACGTCGGCCGTCGCCGAGCCGACCGACAAATCGGTTGCTCCCCGGGTGGCCGTCTGCTGCACTACCGGCACGACCCGACCGACCGAGGAGAGTCACGTGCGCCGAGCGTCTATGTCCGTCCAGAGGGGATTGCCACCTATGTATGAGGACATGACGCTTCGTGAGAACACTGAACGTGGGGATTCTGGCGCACGTAGACGCGGGTAAGACGAGTCTGACCGAGCGGCTGCTCCACCGCGCCGGTGTGATCGATGAAATGGGCAGCGTCGATGCCGGCAGCACCCACACCGATTCGATGGCACTGGAACGCCGACGCGGCATTACCATCAAGTCAGCCGTCGTGTCCTTCGTCATCGACGACGTCACGGTCAACCCGATCGACACGCCCGGCCACCCTGACTTCATCGCCGAGGTCGAACGCGTGTTGAGCGTCCTCGACGGCGCCGTGCTGGTCATCTCAGCCGTGCAGCGGGTGCAGATCGGAAAGCTCTGGCGTCTCAGTGCTATCCAGATCGGCGATGTCATCGGCGCGGCGCGAACGGCGCCCTCAACCGGTGCACGGCGGCACGATCCCGACGCGGCCGCGCACCGATCACGATCCGCTCAACCGCAAGGAATACCTGCTGCACGTCCTGCGACGTGTCTAGGGTGCCGCGACCGCCGAGGTCTACCGGCGGCGCGGCCGGCGCGGACCGCCGGCGCCATGTCGGTCAGGCGCGCAGACCGACGGCACGGCGGGGACGGCTCGCGCTCTGCGCGGCGAGGGCGTCGAGGTCGGCGCCGACCACAGCGACGACCGCCACGATGGTGAAGAACGCCGGTGTCGGCGTACGCCCGCTCTCGATCTTTCGAAGCGTCTCCACCGGTACGCCGGACGCGGCCGCGATCTCGACCATGCTCCGGTCGCCGCGCGCCTCGCGCAGCAGCGCGCCGAGGCGCTCGCCCCGGGCCCGCTCCGCACGGGTAAGCATCGGACGCACCATGAGTGTGATAGTAATACCGGGATAGTTATCCCGTTCCCCGAGGGGGTACCTGCAATGGTGGAGATCAAGACGCCGGCCGACATCGGGCGGATGCGCCGCGCCGGTCAAGTCGTGGCCGACATCCTCGCGGCCGTCCGCACCGCGGCGGACATCGGGGTGACCCTGCGGGATCTGGACGGCCTGGCGCGCGACGTGCTAGCCGCGTCCGGGGCGCGCTCGTCGTTCCTCGGTTACCGGCCCGGTTTCGCGCCGTCGCCGTTTCCGGCCGTGCTCTGCACGTCGGTCAACGACGCCGTGCTGCACGGCATCCCGACGGGGTACCGGCTGCGGGGCGGCGATCTGCTCAGCGTCGACTGCGGCGCCCTGCTGGACGGCTGGGCCGGGGATTCCGCGACGACGTTCACCGTCGGGACAGCGGGCCCGATCGATACCGCGCTGATCGACACCGGCCGGGAGGCACTCGATGCCGGCATCGCCGCCGCCGTCGTGGGCAACCGGGTGGGCGACATCTCGGCAGCGATCGGCGCGATCGGCCGGGCGGCCGGATACGGCATCAACACCGACTTCGGCGGGCACGGCATCGGGCGCACGATGCACGAACTGCCGTCGGTCCCGAACGAGGGCACCGCTGGGCGCGGGATGAGGCTCGTTCCCGGGCTGGTGATCGCGATCGAGCCGTGGTTCATGGCCGGTGGCGACGACCGGTACCGCGTCGGCCCCGACGGGTGGACGCTGCGCAGCGCCGACGGCAGCCGTGCGGTGCACGTCGAGCACACCGTCGCAGTCACCGAGGACGGCCCGAGCATCCTCACCGCGGCGTAGCCGGGCAGAATCGCCGACGGCGCCGCGGACCGGGCGGGTCGGTGTACCAGCGCTACTGGGTGGCCGCTTGCGGGTGGTAGCCCCGACCGGGTTCGAACCGGCGTTACCGCCTTGAGAGGGCGGCGTCCTAGACCACTAGACGACGGGGCCGCGGGCGATGAGACCGGACGAGAACGCGACGCTGGGGTACCAGGACTCGAACCTAGACTAACTGGACCAGAACCAGTTGGGCTGCCAATTACCCCATACCCCATCGGCGCCCCGCGTCAGCAACGCCAGTCGGCAATACTACCGGGCTCGACCGCCGGGGCAAACGGGGCCGCCGCGCACCCGTGCACGCGGCTGCCGCCGACCCGGGCACCAGCTCGCGCCAAGTAGGCTCGGACCCACCATGACCGCAAAGATCCGGGTGCGTTTCGCGCCATCGCCCACCGGCATGCTGCACGTCGGCAGCGCCCGATCGGCGCTCTTCAACTGGGTGTACGCCCGCCAGCACGGCGGCGTCTTCGTGCTGCGCATCGAGGACACCGACGCCGCCCGTAACCGGCCGGAGTGGACCGACGGCATCATCGCGGCGCTGGACTGGCTCGGCATCGGTCCGGGCCACGAGGGTGCCGGCGACGGCGGCTTCGAGGGACCGCTGTTGCAGTCGGACAACACCGCCGACCATGCTGCCGCCGCGGACCGGCTGCACGCGGCCGGGACGGCCTACTACTGCGACTGCACCCGCGAGGACATCCTGGCCCGTACCGGCCGGCCGCACCGCGGGTACGACGGGCACTGCCGCGATCGCGACCTCGCCTCCGGGTCCGGGCGGGCGCTGCGCTTCCGCACCCCCGACGACGGGGCCACCGTCGTGCGCGACCTGGTCCGTGGCACGCCGACGTTCCAGAACTCCACCATCGACGACTTCGTGATCGTGCGGGCGGACGGCTCGGTGCTCTTCCTGCTCGCCAACGTCGTCGACGACGTCCTGCAAGGCATCACGCACGTCATCCGGGCCGAGGAGCACCTGCCGAACGCGCCGAAGCAGCAGCTGCTGTGGGAGGCACTCGGACAGCAGCCGCCGGTCTGGGCACACGTGCCGGTCATCGTCAACGACAAGCGGCAGAAGCTGTCCAAGCGCCGCGACAAGGTCGCGCTGGAGTCCTATCGGGCCGAGGGCTATCTGCCCGGTGCGATGCGCAACTACCTGATGTTGCTCGGCTGGGCGCCGGCGAACGATCGCGAGATCGTTCCCTGGCAGGTAATGGAGGACGAATTCCACCTCGAGGCGGTCAACCCGAGTCCCGCCTTCTTCGACGAGAGGAAGCTGCGGGCATTCAACGGGGACTACATGCGCGCTCTGTCCACTGTGGACTTCATCGACGCGTGCCAGCCGTGGGTCACCGGCGAGGGCGTGCCGTGGCCGGCCGCCAGCTTCGATGCCGAGGCGTTCGCCGCGCTCGCGCCGCTCGCCCAGACCCGCCTCGTCGTCCTGTCCGAGATCACCGCGCTGGTCGACTTCGCCTTTCTGGACCAGCCGGTCGACGACGAGGCGTCCTGGGCGAAGGCGATGATGTCGCCGGCCGCCGTGGTGTTGCCGGCCGCGATCGCGGCGTACGACGAGGCGCCCTGGCGGGCCGATGAGCTCAAGGGGCGCCTGGTCGGGATCGGCACCGAGCACGGCCTCTCGCTGGGCAAGGCGCAGGCACCGGTGCGGGTCGCGGTGACCGGCCGCACGGTCGGACTGCCGCTCTTCGAGTCCCTCGAGGTGCTCGGCCGGGAGCGCACGATGGCCCGACTGCGGGCTGCTGCGGCCCGGGTCGGCGCCGGGGTGAGCGGATGAGGGTCAGGCGCGCGCAGGGCCGCCTCGGCGCGCTTGCCGCCGTGTCGATCATCGCCGGTGTCCTGCCGTGGGTGGTCGGGCACAGCTGGGTCGGGCGCATCCTGGGCGTGCCGTTCCTGCTCATCGGCCTCTTCTGCGCCTACGCGGCGTACCGGCTGCCGAAGGTCGCGGCGAGGGTGGTCCCGGCGGCCGAGTACCCCCTGCTGCGACCGGGTTCCTGCGCGTGCGGCGGCGACTGCCGGTGCGGCGCGCCGGCACCGGGGCAGCGATCGCCTGATGCACCGGCGAAGCGGTCTGCGCCGACGGATCCGCCGGCGACAGGGGCGCCGACGGAACCGTCCGGCGATCAGACCGCGGAACGGTCGGTGCCGCGTAACAGCCCGTAGCGGACCGCGTCCTGGATCGCTATCCAGGACGCCTCGATGACGTTGCCGTGCACGCCGACGGTCGTCCACTCCCGCTCGCCGTCCCCGGTGTCGACGAGCACCCTTGTGACGGCGTCCGAGCCGTGCCGCCCCTCCAGAATGCGCACCTTGTAGTCGACCAGCGACAGCCCGGACAGCTGCGGGTAGAGGCCCTGCAGGGCCTGGCGCAGAGCCCGGTCGAGGGCGTTGACCGGCCCGTTCCCCTCCGCCGTGGCGAGGATCCGCTCGCCCTCGGCGACGACCTTAACGGTCGCCTCGCTGACCACGGCGCCGTCCGCACGCCGCTCGGCGATCACCCGGTAGGACTCCACCTCGAACGGCGTGTCGAGCTCACCCCGCTCGTGGCGCACCATCAGTTCGAAGGACGCGTCCGCGGCCTCGAACGACCACCCGCGCGCCTCCAGGTCCTTGACCTTCGCCACGACATTGCCCACCGTCCTCGGGTCGTCGGCGAGATCCAGCCCCAGCTCGCGCCCCTTCAGCTCGATGCTCGCCCGGCCGGCCATCTCGGTGACCAGGATGCGCATGTCGTTGCCGACCACCGGAGGATCGATGTGGTTGTAGAGCTCCGGGCTGACCTTGATCGCGCTGGCGTGCAACCCGGCCTTGTGCGCGAAGGCCGCCGCGCCGACATAGGGCTGATGTGAATCCGGCGCGAGGTTGGCGATCTCCGCGATGGCGTGCGACACCCGCTGACACGCCGCGAGCGATTCGGCCGGTACGACGTCGAGCCCCAGTTTGGTCACCAGATTGCCGAGCAGGACGAAGATATCGGCGTTGCCGGGCCGCTCGCCGTAGCCGTTGGCGGTTCCCTGCACGTGCATCGCGCCGGCCTGCACGGCCGCGATGGTGTTGGCGACCGCGCAGCCGGTGTCGTTCTGAGCGTGCATTCCCAGGCGTACGTCGCCGAGCGCACCGCGTACCTCGGCCACGATGTCACCCACCCACGACGGCAGCATTCCGCCGTTGGTGTCGCAGGTGACGACGACGTCGGCGCCGGCCTCGTAGGCGGTCGCGGCGACCGACCGGGTGTACGCCGGGTCGAAGCGGTAGCCGTCGAAGAAATGCTCGCAATCCACGAAGACCCGCCGGCCCGCGGCGATCAGATGCCGCACCGTGTCCGCGACCATCGCCAGATTCTCCTCGCGCGTCGTCCGCAGGGCGCGCTCCACGTGCCGGACGTCGGACTTGGCGACGAGGCATACGACCGGCGTCTGCGCGTCCAGCAGCGCCGTGACCTGCGCGTCGTCGGCGACGTCGACACCGGCCTTTCGGGTCGCGCCGAAGGCCACCAGCTCGGCGGTCGCCAGGCGTAGCTCTCCGGCCGCAGCGCGACCGAAGAACTCGGTGTCCTTGGGCATGGCACCGGGCCAGCCGCCCTCGATGAAGCCGACGCCGATCTCGTCGAGCAGCGCAGCGACCGCGAGCTTGTCCTCGACGGAGTAGCTGATCCCCTCCCGCTGCGCACCGTCGCGCAGGGTGGTGTCGAAGATGTCGAATCGGCTCGGCATGATGGCCGCGGTCCCTTCTGACGAGCGTCGGTTCGGGTGCCGCACGCACAAAAAAACCCCCCGCGGTGCGGGAGGTCTGCGCGCTGCCTGGGGTGGCGAAGCGCGCTAGGTCGCGATAATGACAGCGGAGGTCACGCGGGTAGTCTGGTAGCGCCCGGGTCCACGACGCAAGACGGTGTCTCGCATCGTGAGACGGCGCCTGGCTGCCAAGTACTTCAGCGGGGCGCACCGGCGATGCGGTGCCAGCCGACGAACCCCGACCGGTACAGCGAGCGCTGATACACCGAGCCGGCCGCGGTCTGCGCGAAGACGTCATAGCGGCTGGACGTGGCAACGACCGCCGGTGCGCCGGTCACTCCGCCGCCCCAGTCGGTGCTCCGCCAGCCGCCGTTGTAGGTGAGTTCGGTGACGTGACCGCCGGTGCCGACGCCGAACACGTGATACCTGCCGCTGGCGTAGGCGGCACCGAGGCCGTCGGTGGTGACCCGCACCGGGCCACCCGCGGTCGACACCCGGCGCCACGGCAGCAACCCACCGTTGTAGCCGCGCTGGTACACACCGCCGCCGTTGCTCACGGCGAACACGTCGTACCGGTCGGCGTTGTAGGCGACCGCAGGCGTTCCGATGACCGACCCGCCCCAGCTGCTCTCGTGCCAGGCGTCGGAGAAGTAGATCCGCACGACGTCGCGACCCGGGCCGACGCCGAAGACCTGGTAGATACCGCCGGCGTAGACGGCGCTGACTCCGGAGCCGGGCAGCAGCGCCACGGCGGCGCCGTTGATGGTCGCGCCCCGCCACGCTCCCCAGCCGCCGTCGAGGTAGGTCGACTGCATCAGCGCTCCGGCCGGCGAGATGCCGAATGCGTCGTATCGCCCCGCGTTGTAGACGATCGCGGGATCGGAGGCGATCGAGCCGCTGAGGTCCTGCCAGGCCGACCACCCGGTGCCGGCCGGGTAATACAGCTGATAGACCCGATTGCCGACGCCGGGACGGACGACGTTGTAGTGGCTGCCGTTGGCCTGGGCCCACCCGCTGGACGTCACGACGTAGCTGCCGTAGACCTGCGCTACGGCGATCCGCGCGTCGGGCAGGAATTGCCGGTAGGCCCCGCTGTTGTATGTCGACCACGGCGTCCAGTCGGCGCCCTGGGCGGAGATCTGCAGCGTCGCCTGTGCATTGCACGCGGCGTCGTACGCGCACGCATCGGTGACCTCGGGGTGGTAGCAGCTGTTGAGTTGCCAGATCCCCCGGTCTGTCGAGCCCTTCGGACAGCCGCTGCTCGGGCCGTTCTGGCCGGTCGCGCTGGCGGTGCACCGCGATTCGGCCATCCCGACGGCGACGGCCGTCACGGCGTGGTCGGAACGGAATCCGGCCGGCCTGGCCACCGACGCGCATCGGATGGATTGGTCCAGCGTCGCGGGCCGGACCGACCTGTTCGGCGCGGGTCCCCCGATGCTCGCCGGCCGAACGCTCGCCCCGGCCGGCGGTGCCGCGACGACGCCGCCTAGCAGCGCGACGAAGGCCGCCAGCAGGGCCGTCAGCGCGGTCGCGCCGGCGGCGCGGTGCGTCGGCCAGGGCCGGCGGGATGACGGTGACATCAGGGACGGTGGCACGGCGGCGCTCCGGTGATCGACGGTGGGTCGGCGACGGGTCAGCGCTCGCGCGCGATCCAGTCCGGCAGGTGCGGCGCCTCGGCGCCGATGGTCGTGTCGTCGCCGTGTCCGGTGTGCACGACGGTCTGCGGCGGCAGGGTGAGCAGCCGGTCCCGGATCGAGGCGATGATCGTGTCGAAATCCGAGTAGATCCGACCCGTCGCACCCGGGCCCCCGGCGAAGAGGGTGTCGCCGGAGAACAGCACGCCGAGATCCTCGGCGTACAGGCACACCGAGCCCGGGCTGTGCCCCGGCGTGTGCAATACGGTGAGGGCGGTGCCGGCGACCGCGATTCGCTGGCCCTCGGCCAGTTCGTTGTCCGGCCCGACGTCGGGATACTCCAGATCCCAGAGCATCCGGTCGGCGGGGTGCAGCAGGAGCGGGCCGGTCCCGCCCGCGTCGGACAGGTCGCCCGCGGCATTGATGTGGTCGTTGTGGCCGTGTGTGCACACAACCGCGCGGATGCGCCGGTCGCCGACGGCGTCGAGGATCGCCCCGGCGTTGTGTGACGGGTCGATGACGATCACGTCGGTGTCATCGCCGAGCAGCCAGACGTTGTGGTCGACGTCGAAGTCCGGTCCGTCGAGGGAAAAGACGCCCGACGTCTCGACCCGCTCCACCCGGGCGGTCACGAGCCGGCCTTGCTGCCGGCCGGGACGTGTTCGGGCCGACCGTCCAGCATGACCACCGAGCGCAGAACCGTACCGTCGTGCATCTTGGCGAACGCCGCCTCCACGTCATCGATGCCGATGCGCTCGGAGACGAACTTCTCCAACGGCAGCCGGCCCTGCCGGTAGAGGTCGACCAGCATCGGGAAGTCCCGCTCAGGTAGGCAATCGCCGTACCACGAGGACTTCAGCGACCCGCCACGGCCGAATACGTCGATGAGTGGCAGCTCGAGGGTGTACTCCGGCGTCGGTACGCCGACGAGCACGACCGTGCCGGCGAGGTCGCGGGCGTAGAACGCCTGTCGCCACGTCTCCGGCCGGCCGACTGCGTCGATGACCACGTCGGCGCCGCTGCCGCCGGTGAGCGCCCGCACCGCGGATACGACACCGTCCTCGTCCTTGTCCCTGGAATTGATCGTGTGCGTGGCGCCGAGCTCGGTGGCCCAGCGCAGCTTCGCGTCGTCCACGTCGATCGCGATGATGGTGCCGGCTCCGGCCAGCCGCGATCCGGCGATCGCGGCGTCGCCGACGCCGCCACAGCCGATCCCCGCGACCGAGTCGCCGCGGGTGACACCACCGGTGTTGATCGCGGCGCCCAGGCCGGCCATCACGCCGCACCCGAGCAGCCCGACGACTTCCGGCGGGGCGGCCGGGTCGACCTTGGTGCACTGCCCGGCGTGCACGAGCGTCTTGTCGGCGAAGGCGCCGAGGCCGAGCGCGGCGGTGAGCACCGTGCCGTCCTCGAGCGTCATCGGCGACGCGGCATTGTGGGTGTCGAAGCAGTACCACGGGCGGCCCCGACGGCAGGCCCGGCACTGCCCGCACACGGCCCGCCAGTTGAGGATCACGAAGTCACCGGGAGCCACCTCGGTGACACCTTCGCCGACCGACTCGACCACCCCGGCCGCCTCGTGGCCGAGCAGGAACGGGAAGTCGTCGTTGATCCCGCCCTCGCGGTAGTGCAGGTCGGTGTGGCAGACGCCGCAGGCCTTGACGTCCACGACGGCCTCGCCGGGACCGGGATCGGGCACCACGACCGTCTCGACGCTGACCGGCGCGCCCTTCGCCCGCGACACCACGCCGCGCACCCGCTGGCTCATCGACACCTCCACTGCTCCGCGATCGGGCCGCTGGCCCGTCCGGCAGAGGCTATCTTCCACCGCCGGAGGCGGAAGAGACACACGGCGCCGGCGGCGCCAAACAGACACGGCGCCCGGCGGCGCCAAACAGACACGGCGCCGGCGGCGCCAAGAGACACGGCGTAGGCGGACGATAGACACGACACCGTAGGAGTCCCGGCAACGGGCCGGAAAGGCGATGGCACGCTTACCCGGTGAGCCCTCGTCACGGCGTTCCTGCCCCGCCCACCCAGCATCGCAGCGCCGAGCACACGCGACCGGCCGAATCCCCGGCGCCGTCGAGCCGTGGCGATTGTGCGGCCCCTACGTCACCGTCCCGGGGCCTGGTGGTGTCGCCATGACGCTGACCGACGGTGCCGCATTGA
The DNA here is from genome assembly GCA_051000035.1 of Mycobacteriales bacterium. Classification (GTDB taxonomy): domain Bacteria; phylum Actinomycetota; class Actinomycetes; order Mycobacteriales; family QHCD01; genus QHCD01. The sequence goes on from JBPCOR010000127.1 coordinate 9,971, forward strand.
TCGACGACCGGCTGATCGGGCTGTTCCACCGCGGCGCCGACGGCCGGCGGCCGAGAAACGGCAACCGAATCGAGTCCACCGACAGTCCATTGTGGAGCGAGCGTCCGACGTTCAGCGAGCATTTCCACGGCGACACCGGCAAGGGGCTGGGCGGGTCACACCAGACCGGGTGGACCGCGCTGGTCGCGCATCTGCTCTGCCGGCGGGGAAGCCGGCGGGGAAGTCCCGCCGCCGGCGCGGGCGAGGCATGACCGGGCGGTCGCAGTGCCTGTGCCTACTGTCCCGAACTGCTCCGGACGGTAGTCGGGAGGTTCTGCTGGGCCGGAAGCTGACGGGTTTTGGCACCGGCAAGATCATGACGCCCGGTGGGCACGTCGAACCGGGTGAGACGGCGATGCAGGCCGCCGTGCGCGAGGTCCTCGAGGAAACCGGCCTGCGGGTCGCCGCCGGGGATGCGCGACGGCTGGGCACGCTCGCGTTCATCTTCCCGACCCGGCCGGACTGGGACGCGGTCGTGACCGTCTTTGCGGCCGACCGGTGGACCGGTCAGCTGGTCGATTCCACCGAGATCAGCTGCTTCTGGTGCGACGCGGCCACGTTGCCGATCGAGGAGATGTGGGACGACGACCAATACTGGCTGCCCGGCGCGTTGGCCGGGGAGGCGTTCGATGCCGTGTTCGTCTACGCCGATGACAGCGAGACGGTGGCGCGGGCCGATGTCCGGGTGGCGTCAGCCGATACCTGACGGCGGTGGATTTCGCCGCGATGTGCGACCGTGGCGAGATGCGCGAGGACGACGGCGACGCCCAGGCGCGGTGGGACCAATCGGCCGATATCCGATGGCTGCGGGAGTACGGCGGCCAGCATCCCGATGTGTGGGGTGGCCTGTGGGTCGAGGGTCCGCGAGTTGCGGTCACGTTTACCAACCCCGAGGCGCACGCCGCCTACCTGCGTTCGGAGGTGGCGCGACCGAGCCTGCTCGATGTCCGGAGAGCGCTTCGAACGGCCCAGCAACTGGGCGAGATCCGGGCCGCGGTCGATAGTCGACTGCAATCTGAACGCGGCAGGTGGCACCTGACGGGTACCCGAAAGCATGTCGTCATGGTGGGGCTTCGCGGCGATGCGGTGGACCTGGCGGCGGAACTGCACGACCGATTCGGTGACGCCCTGGCGCTCACCGTCGGTCAGCACGCATATCCGCCGGATCCCAGCCGGGTCGTGCAACCGCAGCCTGGCCCGGTGTCCACCATCGACATCCCCGGACTGTGGGCGCGCGCGGTGCCCGACGCGCAGGATCTGCCGGCCGGACCGGCGATCACGGGCGTTGTCGAGCTGCGCAACTGCTCGGCAGGTGACTTGTCGTTCCAGACGGACCAGCCGTTGATGGGGTACCTGCTCGACGGCACCGGGGATGTCGCGGGCGTGTTCACCGGCGTCGTTGTCGGTACCGGTCTGACGGTGGCGCTGCGGCCCGCCGGGCACCGGTCGGTCGCGTTCCAGGCCGGCACCGCCAGCCGTGACCCCTCCCTCGGATGGGTACTGCCGGCGGGCCGGTACCAGCTCGTCGTTGCGATTCCGGTCGATCATGACGACGGTGACGACCATTACGTCGATGCCTGGAACGAGAAGGCGCCGCGCCGGCGGCAGTTGGTGACGCCGGCCTGCTGGGTAGCCGTCGCGCCGCCGGTCGACGCGACCCGTCGGCCCTAATGGCGCGGCGCACAAGATTGTCTCCGCGGCTGGCCTGCGGGGCCCGAAATTGTCGGTGGGTCGACGTAGCGTTTCGGTATGGACGTCGATGCCGCAAGCTTTGATACGGAGGCGATTCGGCGCGTCGTCGATGGTGTTTGCGGGGGCGGGTCGTGGCGGCTGCCGGACGCGGAGTTGGTTGATCGGCTGCGTAACACCGAGACGCTTATCCGCCGGTTGCAGCATGGGTCATTGCGGTTGATCGGCGAGATCGATCAGCGGGGGTCCGCGGCGACGATGGGCGGTGCGACGACCGCGGGGCTGGTGCGTGATGTATTACGGGTCACGCCAGGCGATGCGCGCGGCCGGGTCCAGGCGGCCGGTCAGCTTGGCGCCGCCCAGGCCACGACCGGTGCGGTGATCGACCCGCCCTGCCCGGCGACGGCGCGACTATCCCGCGACGGCGTGATCGGTTCCGACCATGTCGGGGTCATCATGCACACGCTTCGGCTGTTGCCCGCGCACGCCGACGCCGCGACTCGCGCTGATGCGGAGGCGTTCCTCGCCGAGCAGGCGGGGATCCATGATCCGAGCCACCTGGCCCTGATCGGCCGGCACCTACGGGCCAGCCTGGACCAGGACGGCACCGAGCCCGAGGAGCAGCGCCGGTCCCGCAACGAGCTGTCCTTCGGCGTCGACATCGACGGCATGCGCCGCGTCCGCGGCCGACTGACACCCGAGGCGGCGGCGACGGTGAAGGCCGCGCTGGACCCGCTCGCAGCACCCCGCCCGGCCACCGACGGCGAGCCGGATCATCGGCCGGCGTCCCAACGACTTGCCGAGGCGCTGGTCGAGCTCTGCACCCGGGCGCTGATCGCCGGGGACCTGCCCGCGCACGGTGGCCAGCGCCCGCAGCTGTGCCTGACGATGCCGCTGGATCTGCTGCGCCGCGGCGCCGGAGCGGCTCGGGCCGACTGGGGTGGCCCGGTGCCCGCCGGAGCGGCGCGGCGGCTGGCCTGCGACGCATCGATCATCCCGGTGGTCCTCGGATCGGCGGGCGAGCCGCTGGACATCGGTCGCGCCAGCCATACCGTCCCGGTGGCGCTGCGGCGTGCGCTCGCTGTCCGCGACGAGGGGTGCGCGTTCCCGGGCTGCGATCGACCGCCGGCGTGGTGCGATGCGCACCACATCCGGCACTGGATCGACCTCGGTCCCACCGCGATCGAGAATCTGGTGTTGCTCTGCGCCCACCATCACGCCACCATTCATCATCGCGGCTGGTCGGTGCGGATCCGCGGCGGCCGGCCAGAGTTCGTGCCGCCACCGTGGATCGATCCGGTCCAGCTGCCGCGGCGCAACCACGTGCACGACTTCCCGGATCTGCCCCGCGCGGGTTAACCGTCGGCGGGTGCTGTGCCCCCGGTCGGTGAGCTGCCCAGCCCGAACATCGGCAGGCACCCGTCCAGTCCGTGAATCGTGATGTCGTCGCGCCGGCGCCAGTCCTCGCGGGCCAGCCGAAACCGGATCCCGGTCACCGGCTTGCCGCGGCGTTCCCTGATGTCGATCCCATCGCCGGAGTAGCCGAGCTTGCGGGAAACGCCGAGCGACGCGGCATTGTCCTCGAACGCGTCGGAGATCGCCCACTGCGCGGCCAGCCCCTCAAAGAGCAGCTGCAGCACGGCGGCGCGCATCTCCGCGCCGATCCCCTGCCGTTGATAGCGGCAGC
>JBPCOR010000133.1:0-10069 GCA_051000035.1 Mycobacteriales bacterium
GAAACGATGGCGAAGCTGCGCCACCCGTCGCGCTCGGAGGCGTTGCGCGACTACGTCGAATAGGCCGGCCGGACAGGAATAGCCCGCCCGGACCGGCAGGGCGCGCAGCCCGCCGAGGTCGCCCGTCGAGGTCCCCCGGCGAGGTATCCCGACCGGCCGACCCGGGCCGCGTTGGCCACCCCCTCGCGGAACGCTTCCTCTGGCTGTGGCGCGCCGGCCGACAGGCCAGCCGCCCCACGCGAACCCCAGCTTCGTCCGCCTCGCGGTCCGAGCGCGAAGATTCGAAACCCTCCGATCGAGAGCGAGGGCATCAGTACGCTGAGTTCACCGCAGCGCCGCACCCGAGACGCTGCGCCTTCACGACGACGAGACAAGGGCTGATCATGGCCTTCCATCGCCACCGCGGAGTCCTGGCGGCGTCCGCCTTGGCCGCAACTCTCGGAATCGCCGGCTGCGGGTCGCAGGTGACCGGGACCGGAACCTTCGTTGCCGCACCGCAGAGCGGTGGGATCGACACCACGCCGTCCGGGGGTGAGTCGAGTACCCCGCCGAACTCGAGCACGCCACCGACCTCGAGCACGCCCTCAACGTCGAGCACGCCCTCAACGTCGCGCACACCCTCAACGTCGCGCACACCCGCACCGACATCGTCGTCGAGTTCGTCGTCCTCGGACAGCGTCATCTGCAAGCTCGTCTCGCCGGCTGAGCTGAAGACGATCTTCGGGGGTCTGCCGAAGGTCGAAGCCGACGGCATCGGCTGCGATTACACCCTCGATTCGGGGGGTCGGTCCGCGTACGTGAGCGTCAGTGAATACAGCGTGCTCACCCTGGCCGAGCAGCAGAAGGAATACGGCGGCACCTTCACCACCATCGCCGGGCACCCGGCGGCCACGCTCAAGGGCGGCGACGTCGTCGTGGCCGAGGGCAAGACCCGAAGCGGCGACGGAATCGTCAAGGCCTATGCCACGGATCCGGACGAACAGCGGGTCGGCACGGCGTTGCTGGTGAAGATCCTGCCGCACTTCGCCCGGAACTAACCGTTTCGCCGCGTCGACCCGGCGCTCGGTGTCCCCGGCTCGCTCGGCCGGGCTGGGCTAATGCTAATCGTCGCGCCAACTAGCCGTCGCCGGCGGCGACCGGCCGCCGATCATCGGTGATCCAATCGCTCCACGACCCGGCGTAGACCACTGCCTCGATTCCGACCCGCTCCAGCGCAATTGCCTGCTGGGCGGCCGCGATGCCCGATCCGCAGTAGATGCCGACCATGCGGCGGTCACGACCGAGCGCGCGGTCGAAGTGGGCGCGCAGCTCGCCGGCGGTCCGGAACCGGCCGTCTGCCGCGAGGCTCGCACCCACGGGCACGTTGACGGCCCCGGGAATGTGACCGCCGATGGGATCGACGGGCTCGACCTGACCGCTGAACCGTTCCGGGGCGCGGACGTCGACAAGCACACCCTCGGCGGCCGTTCGGGCGGCGCTTTCGGCGTCGAGCGCCGGGATGGAACCGGCCCGCACGGTCGCGGTGCCGGCGGCTGCCGCGGGGAGGTCGATCGCCACCGCACCGCCGGATGCGACCCAGGCGGCGAGCCCGCCGTCGAGGACACGAACGTCGCCGTGGCCGGCCCATCGAAGCAGCCACCAGGCGCGCGCGGCGGCGAGCGACGTATCGGCGTCGTACACGACCACCGGGGTGCCGTCGTCGAGGCCCCACCGCCGCATCGCAGTCTGCAGGACGGCACCGTCCGGCAGCGGGTGGCGCCCACCCGCGCCCGGCGGCCCGGACAGTTCGCGCTCGAGGTCGACATAGACGGCCCCCGGCAGGTGGCCCGACCGGTAGTCGTCGATCCCGGACGACCCGCCCAGGCGCCAGCGCACGTCGAGGAGCCGGGGTGGGTCGGATCCGCGGAGGCGGTCGCGCAGTGCTTCGGCGTCGATGAGCGGATCCATGCCGTGCATTGTCCCCCGGCCGACCACCCGCAGGCGGCCGCGCCGGCCGGGTCTCGGCAGATTCTGGCCATGTCGGTCACCCCGGCCGCGCCGTAGACTGTGCGTCGTGAACGAGCTCGTCGACACCACGGAGATGTATCTCCGGACCGTCTACGAGCTCGAGGAAGAGGGCATCATCCCGCTGCGGGCCCGCATCGCCGAACGGCTCAAGCAGAGCGGCCCGACCGTGAGCCAGACGGTCGCGCGGATGGAGCGGGACGGGCTGTTGACGGTGCAGGACGATCGCCACCTCGTTCTGACCGACGTCGGCCTGTCCAAGGCGACCGCGGTGATGCGCAAACACCGGCTCGCAGAACTGCTCCTGACCGACGTCATCGGCCTGCCCTGGGAGGACGTGCACGTCGAGGCGTGCCGCTGGGAGCACGTGATGTCCGAGGAGGTCGAGCGCAAACTCGTCGTCCTGCTCGATCATCCGCGGCAATGCCCGCACGGCAACCCGATCCCCGGTCTCGCCGGTCTCGAGGCCGACGACGGCGGGCAGCGGAGCAACCGGCCCGACCCGGATAACGGGCCGGACGCCGGCGAGGAACTCGTCACCCTTCTGGTCGGAGCGTCCGCGCCGGGTGACAGCCATGTCGTGGTGCGCCGGATCAGTGAACAACTGCAGCCCGACCCGGCGGCAATGCACCGGCTGCTGGTCGCGGGGCTCCGCCCGGGATCGTCCGTCGTCGCCCGGCCAGCCGTTGAGGGCGGCGTTCAGGTGCGTGCGGACGGTGGCAGCGAGACGGCGGTCGACGAGATCACCGCCGCGCACATATTCGTCACCGCCGGGTGAATCGCCGGCGCCGCCCACCGACACTCGCGGGCAGGCGCCCTCGCGGACCCGCGCGGTCGCGCCGCACCGCCGGTCCAGGACCTCATTCCCGCAATCCGGACAACCCGCGTTCGCGGGCCGAACAACCCACGCGCCGACGTCCGAGGAGCAAGAACCATGACCGACGAGCACCCCGCTCGGACCGCCTTCGAGGACCTCACGGACTACGTCGCCCTCGCCCGGATCGACGGCCTGGCACTGTCGCCGGACGGCACCCGCCTCGTCACGGCGGTATCGACGTGCTCGCCGGACGGAAAGAAGTACCTCTCCGCTATCTGGGAGCTCGACCCGCACGGGGACGCGTTGCCCCGGCGCCTGACCCGCTCGGCACCCGGTGAGGGAGGCCCGGCGTTCGCACCCGACGGCAGCGTGCTCTTCATCTCCCGGCGCCCCGATCCGTCCGATGCCGAGAGCGACGATGAGACGGCCGGTCTGTGGCTGCTCCCGGCGGGCCCGGGCGAGGCCCGGGAGATTCTCCGTCGCCCGGGTGGGATCGCCGGGGTGGCCATCGCCCGCGCATCCGGGGAGGTCGTCGTCACGGCACCGATCCTGGCCGGCGTCGACGGCGTGGACGACCAGCAGGCGCGCAGCGATCGCAAGGACGCTGGTGTGTCCGCGATCCTGCACGAGTCGTACCCGGTGCGGTCCTGGGACCACGATCTCGGCCCGGCCGTATCTCATCTGCTTGCCGCCGGCGTCGTACCCGCCGATGGGTCCAACGAGCGCGCCGGTGCCGCGACCGCATCCGCCGGCGGGCCGGACGATGCACGGGGCACCCCGGCCGATGAACACGCAGCTCTCGACGGTCGGCGGCTCGGCGACATGCGTGATCTCACGCCGAGCCCGGAGGGCCGATTCGCCGACGACGTCGCGATCACCGACGACGGCTCGCTGGTGGTGTACGGCTGGAGTCTGGACCGCGTGCCCGGGGATCGGCGGCAAGCGCTCGTCGTCGCCGACGTCGCCACCGGCGAGCGACGCTTGCTGATCGGCGACGAGGGTCATGAGTACTCGGACCCGGCGTGGAGCCCGGACGGCCGCAGCCTTGCCTGCGTCCGGTGGACCGTGGAGACGACGAGCGAGCCACCCGAGCCGACGCTGGTCCTCGTCGACGTCGCGTCCGGCGGGCAGCGGGAGCTGGCGCCGTCGTTGCCGCTCTGGCCGCGCGGCCTCGCGTACTCCCCCGACGGCGCGGCGCTGTTCTTCATCGCCGACGAGCGCGGTCATGCCCCGGTGTTCCGCCTCGAACTGGGAACCGGCGAGGTCACCCGCCTCGCCGCGGCGGGAGCGCATTCGGACATCGCCGTATCTCCGGACGGGCAGACGGTGTACGCGCTGCGCGCCGGCTATACCGATCCCCCGCATCCGGTGCGGCTGGACGCCGTCATCGCCGACCAGGACGGTGCGCGGTTGCGGGCGCCCGGCGGCGTCGGCCCGCTGCCCGGCACCCTTGTCGAGGTCAGCACCGCGGCCGATGACGGCGCGCTGATCCGTGCGTGGCTCGCCCTGCCGGACGGCGCATCCGCCGACAATCCAGCGCCACTGGTGCTGTGGATTCACGGTGGTCCGCTGTCAAGCTGGAACATGTGGTCGTGGCGGTGGAATCCGTGGCTGCTGGTATCGCGTGGGTACGCCGTGCTGCTGCCCGACCCGGCGCTGTCCACCGGATACGGGCAGGACTTCATCCGGCGAGGCTGGGGAGCGCGGTGGGGTGACCGGCCCTTCGCGGACCTGATGTCGAGCACGGACGCGGTCTGCGCTCGCGAGGACATCGACGAGCGGCGTACCGCGGCCATGGGCGGCTCCTACGGCGGTTACATGGCCAACTGGGTCGCCGGGCATACCGAGCGGTTCGATGCGATCGTGACGCACGCCAGCCTGTGGAACCTGGCGCAGTTCGCCGCCACTACCGACCTGGCCGGCGGGTGGCAGCGCGACTTCGGCGACCCGCTCGCCGATCCGGAGATTTACGAGCGGCTTTCGCCGCACCGGCACGTGGCGGACATCACGACACCGATGCTGGTCGTGCACGGCGACAAGGACTACCGGGTCCCGATCGGCGAGGGCCTGTCGCTCTGGTACGACCTGCAACGACACGGTGTGGACTCCAGATTTCTGTACTTCCCGGACGAGAACCACTGGGTCCTCACGCCGGGCAACGCGCGGGTCTGGTACGAAACCGTCCGCGCCTTTCTGGACGAGAACGTGCTCGGGAAGCCGTGGGTGCGGCCGCGGCTGCTCTGATCGCGACGCGGCCCTGGTGCGGTCATCCGGCGTCGTCGACATCGCCGACCTGTCCCCATCGGCGCGGGTCGACGGCGCGGTCCAGAGCGAGCACGATGAGCGAGGCCAAGCGCTGGTCCGGGTCGGATTCCAGGGCGTATTCCGCGGCGATCCTGGCGGTGGCGCCGTCGCCGCGACGCCACCCGAACCACGCAACCAGCGTGTAGGCCGGCGCGTCGTAACTCGGCCCGGCGATCCGCGCCAGCTGCAGGCTGAGCGCTTCCGCCCTCGCCGCGTGCGGCCCGTCCGCCCACTCGCAGCACCAGTCCCGGACGACAATCGACCCGATCGCGGCCAGCAACTCGGCCGCGTAGTGCGGCGGGACCCGATGCCGCGCGCGCCGACATGCGCTCACCTGCGCGGTCCACACGCGCTTGGCACGGTCCGCATCGGCGCGCTGGTTCGGCCCGCCGATGCCGCGGCCGGTCGGGTCGAGGTCGGGATTCACCGCCGAGTCGACCAGCCGGGCAAGGGCGCGCCTGACCGGGCGGCCTATCGATTCCGGTAACGGCCGCAGCGACTCGGCCAGACTTGCCCGGTCGGGCAACGCGCTGAGCCCTGCCACCGTGGCCGCGACCATCAACGGCGTCGGCCCCCGCGCATCACCGGTACGGCGACCCTCGGGTGGGCAGCAGCCCGGATCCGGGCAGCAGTAGGACCGCCATCGGCCCCCGGTGACCCACAGTGCATCCATCAACCGGAGTCCGTGCTCCGCGCAGGCAGCGGCGACGGCAGCGGACAGCGCAACGTCGGTGTCGCATCGGTCACCGGCGCCCGCGCCCGGATAGACGAGCAGGACGGCGCTGTGTGCACCCGAGCTACGCAACGCGGCCACGCAGTCGGCCCGCGTCGCCGCGTCGAGGGCCGCGTCGGCATCGACCCGGACGGTCACGCTGATCGTCGTGTCGGGTGTGCCACCCAGCCCGACCAGCACGACGCTGTCGGTGGGCCGGAAGCCCAGCAGGTAGGGCACCAGATCAACGAGGTCGGCCGGACCGCGGACCCGAAGGGCGGGCAGGTGGGACGGCGAGGTCGTGCAGTCGGTCATGAGGGCTCCGTCCGTCCCGAGGACCCAGCAGGAGCGCACCGACGGCGGTGGCCGCGGAGACCCGTCCTGCGGGGACCCGTCCTGAGCAGACCCGTCCTGCGGGGACCGGTTCTAAGGAGACCCGTCCTGAGGAGATCCGTCATGCGTCCACCGTGCGGTGCGACCCACCGGCCGGACCGGAGTGAGGGCTGGAATGTGGACGGCAACCCGGGCTGTGGACCGGCAGCGGAGTCCTGTCGTGGCGATGCGGAATGCTGCGGACGTGAGGTGTGCCGCCGGCACCGTCGCGCCGGGGGCATGCCAAGCTGGCCGCATGGCTGCTGATCCATCCACCCCGGCATACGGCGTGCGCGACCTGCGGCAGCGGGTCATCCGGCACCTGGAGGAACTCGTCGCGGAGGCACTGGACAACGACGAGGTGAATCTCGGCATGGCCGCGCGCATCAGCGACGCGCTGCTGTCGCTGATCGCGGCCGGGCCGGACCTCGACCCGGCCGGGCGAATCGCGATCCGGGGAGCGGTCGACTACTTCCTGCTCAACCGGGACGAGCAACCGGACCTGGACAGCCAGCGCGGGCTGGACGACGACGCCCGCCTGGTCAACCGGACCTGCGATGCGGTCGGACTTCCCGAGCTGAAGATCCGGGTCGGCTGACCGTACCGCTGCCCCGTCCGTGACCGGTGGCCGTCAACCCGCCCGCGTCAACGGGTCTGCCGGCATCTGTGGATACAGGCGACGCTGTGGACGACGGATGGACGATGATCGGACGCCGCAGCAGGCTCCACGTCATGACCTCGATCAACAGAGTGCGCGCCGCCGCACGGCGCCGCCATCCGTCCTCGTTCCGCTACCCGGTGGCGGCGAGCTTTATCAACGACGCCGAGCGCAGCTGGTGGGAGCAGCTCTGCCTGCCCCCGGAGCTGGTGACCATGCTCGCCAGCCAGGCCGCCCGCCGCAGCATGTCATTGCGTGAATACGCAGCGCTCGTCCTGCGCGAGGCCGCCGCCGGGCAGTGGTCACCGCAGCGGCCGCGACCGGGCTCGGACGCGACGGTGATCCCGCTGGTGCCGCGGAGCTCGCTCGCTCCGCCGCGCCTCAGCCCGGAGGCCACCTGACGCGCGTCACGGCCACCCTTTGACCGCGACCCATGAGCCCGCCTACCCTGTCCTACATACAGGTCTGAACAGGTTTGTCGGACGTCGCTGCGAGGAGATCGGTGTGGAGCAGGAGCACGTAACCGGTGCCGGCGGCCTGGACACGATCGACCGTAGCCTGCACGTCGAGACCAACGGCATCAACGTCATCGACGACGCCGACCGCAAGGGCAGCCCGCGGCAGCTGTTCTGGCCCTGGTTCGGTGCCAACGTGTCGATTCTCGGCCTGGGTTACGGTGCGTTCGCGCTCGCATTCGGCATCTCCTTCTGGCAAGCGCTGATCGCCGGCCTGATCGGCATCGTCGCGTCGTTTCTTCTCTGCGGCTTCGTCGCCGTCGCCGGCAAGCGGGGCTCGGCGCCGACGATGATTCTCAGCCGGGCGGCATTCGGGATCCGCGGGAACAAGCTGCCGGCCGTGATCTCGTGGTTGCTGACGGTCGGCTGGGAAACCGTTCTGACCGTTCTCGCGACCCTGGCCACGGCTACTGTGTTCGATCGGCTCGGCTGGGGCGGCGGTACGACGACGAAGGTCGTGGCACTCATCGTGGTCGCCGGGCTCACCGTGGGCAGCGGGGTGCTGGGCTTCGATGCGATCATGCGCTTCCAGGCGGTCATCACGGTGGTCACTGGCGTGCTCACCGTCGTCTATGTCGTCCTGGTCGCCGACACGGTCCACCTCGGTGCGGTGACGGCCATCCCGTCCGGCTCGACCCAGCAATTCGTCGGCGCACTGGTGTTCTTCATGACCGGCTTCGGGCTCGGCTGGGTCAACGCCGCGGCCGACTATTCCCGCTACCTGCCGCGCTCCGCCTCGACACGGGGCGTCGTCGGCTGGACCACATTCGGCTCCTCGATCGCCCCCGTCGTGCTGCTCGTCTTCGGCCTGTTGCTCGCCGGATCGTCGAGGGCTCTGAGTGCGGCGATCGGGGCCGACCCCATCGGAGCGCTCGCCACGGAGCTGCCCACGTGGTTCCTCGTGCCGTTCGTGGTCGTCGCCGTGCTCGGCCTAATCGGCGGCGCGGTCCTGGACATCTACTCATCGGGCCTGGCCCTGCTCGCCGTCGGCCTGAAGACACCCCGGTACGTCGCGGCGTTCATCGACGGCGTCATCATGATCGCCGGCGCGATCTACGTCGTCTTCTTCGCCGACAACTTCGTCGGGCAGTTCGAGGGATTCCTGATCACCCTCGGCGTGCCGGTCGCCGCCTGGTGTGGTGTCATGCTCGCCGACGTCGCCCGGCGGCGGCGGGACTACGACGACGCGGACCTGTTCCGTGCCGCCGGTCGCTACGGCGACATCCGGCTGGTGCCGATCGCGCTCGTCGTCGTGTCGACGTTCCTCGGCTGGGGTCTGGTGACAAGCTCGGTGAGCTGGCTGCAGTGGCAGGGCTACCTGCTCGGGCCGTTCGGCCTGGGTGGCAAGACCGGCGCCTGGGCCTTCGCGAATCTCGGCGTGTTGTTGGCTGTCGTCCTGTCGTTCGTCGTCGCATGGAGCTGTGAGCGCGGCCGCGTGCGCAGCCAGGAGCGATTGCCGTCTCAGCCGGAGAGGACCGCAGCCGACACCGCGCACGCATGACGGCTCTGCCCGGCGCGCCGGCCCACCTGGTCGTCGTGGACATGCAGGAGGTCTTCGGCGATCCGGCCAGCGCGTGGTTCACACCGCGGTTCGCCCAGATCGTCGAGCCGATCTCCCGGCTGACGGCAGCGTTCTCGCCGCGCACCACCTTCACCCGGTTCGTTGCGCCGCAGGGCGAGCCCGTCGGCTCCTGGCGGGCCTACTACCGGCAGTGGCCCTTCGCGCTGCGGCCGCCGGAATCGGCGATCTGGCGGCTCGTCGCACCCTTCGCCGACGGCGGGCCGACGGTCGATGCGACGACGTTCGGCAAGTGGGGCCCGCAACTCGCCGCCCGGACCGGTCACGCGCCAGTCCTGGTGATCGCCGGCGTCGCCACCGACTGCTGTGTCATCTCGACCGCGCTCGCGGCCGCCGACGCCGGTCGACACGTTCGCGTGGTCGCCGACGCCTGCGCCGGTGCCGGCGACGACAGCCACCGGCAGGCGCTGGCGATCATGCGCGGCTACGCCCCGCTGGTCGACGTGGTCGACACCGCGGAAATCCTCACCGCCATCTCGCCGGGTGGCTGACATGCTGCTGAAACACCAACGGGTCGCGGCGACGCTGGCCACCGAGATCCGCACCGGCCGGGTCGGGCCCGGCGCCCAGCTGCCGGGCGAGAACGCCCTCGCGCAGCGCTTCCGGGTCAGCCGCACCACGGTTCGGTCCGCCCTCGCCGAGCTCTGTGCGGCCGGCCTGATCGCGACCCATACTGGCAAGGGTTCCTACGTCGTCTTCGACGGCCGGCCGATGGATATGCGGCGCGGCTGGGCGAAGGCCTTCGCCGCCCAGGGCGTCGATGCCCGGGCCCGGGTTGTGCGCATCGCCCGGGTCGACGACCGGGGGCTCGCCCGGCGGCTGCGGCTGCCGTCGACCGATGTCGTCGTGGTGGAGCGGGTCCGCGAGCTGCCCGGCGGGGACGTCGTCTCCTACGAACGGAGCACCGTCCCCGCCGTCGAAGGTCTCGCCGACCTGCCCGAAGGTGACCAGGTGGACGGTTCGCTCGTGACCACGCTGCGGCGCGCCGGACTCGTTGCCGACCACGCGGAGCAGCGGGTGCGTGCCCGGCCGATCAACGGGCGGGAGGCGAGGCTGCTGCGCCGCCCGGCGGGGGTCTGGTTCCTGTTCGTGACCCGCACGATCTGGA
>JBPCOR010000229.1:0-6314 GCA_051000035.1 Mycobacteriales bacterium
GGTGATCCAGGCGACCGGCCGCCACAGCAGCGCCGCGGCGAGGAAGGCGAGAGCGAGCAGCGTCAGGGTGCCCAGGGTCCGGCGCCGACGCCGCAGCATCGCGGCACGGCTCGCTGGCATCGGGCGGCCGACCGGCGTGGGCGCGAGGTCACGGGCATCGACATGCACCTCGCCGCGCCGGCGCCCGGCCGCGCGCGATGCCACCACCGCGTCCCGGTCGGATGGCTCGGCCGGCCGCCCGCAATAGCCCACATCGGACTCGCCCACATCGGACTCGCCCACCACGGACTCGCCCCGGTCCGGGGTTTCGTCGTTCGTGGCCGACGGCCGGAGGCCGAGCCCCCGCATCGCACCGGCGAACCGCTCGACCGAACGGCTCTCCCGCGCAGCGTCGCGACGGCGCGCGATCATTGGCACCAGCACCACGACCCACATCACGGCCAGCACAATGGCCATCAGGATCGTCGAACTCATCGCGCAATCCCTTCCACAGCAGCCGCCCTGACGCGGGCTTGGCCTCTCACGTGCCGAAGCCGGAGCCGGATCGACGGTACGACGGCAGCGCGGTCGCACCGCCTGGCTCCGAACGCTAGCCAGCAGCCGACCGCGGCCGGCGCAGGTAACCCGGTGTGTCGCCCATGAATTAGCTGAGAAGCCGAGGAAGGGTGCGTCGGTCAACGCCGGGACAGCCGACGCACCAGGCCTTCCGGGCAATCCTCGACGGTCAGCGCATAACCGACGTGATCCCGGAACGCACCGTCGATGTCGAGATACCGCTTGAAGAGCGCCTCCTCGCGGAACCCAAGTTTCTCCACCACCCGGCGACTCGGCGCGTTTTCCGGCCGGATGTCGACCTGCACGCGGTGCAATCCGGCGTAGCCGAAGCAGTGGTCGACGACTAGCGCCACCGCCGTCGTCGTGAGGCCACGCCCGGCGACGGATTCGGTTATCCAGTAGCCGATCTGACCGGAGCGGAGCGCGCCACGCACGATGTTGGCGACCGTGATCTGACCGGCGAGGCCGCCCGCGTTGACGATCGCGAAAGGCAACACGGCTCCGGTGCGCGCGTGGGACCGCAGCCGCGTCTGCATGGACAGGAATGCCCGGGCCGAATGCCGGATCGCCCACGGCTGCGGCGATGTCGGCTCCCACGGCGCGAGCCACCGCTCGTCGCCGAGCCGCAATCGGCTCCAGGCCATGGCGTCGCGCACGCGCAGCGGCCGCAGCTCGATGTCACCGTGGCGCAGGACGGCCGGCCAGCCGGGGTGGTCGCGTGCCGCCACCGACTCAGGCCCCGGCGAGCAGCAGGGGCAGCACCGAGACCGTCGACCCCGCCGTGACCGAGGTGACGTCTTCGCCGAGCACGATCAGGCAGTTGCTGCGCGACATGCTCGCGAGCAGATGCGATCCGGTGCCGCCGACCGGCGTGACGCTATGGAGGCCGTCGCGGTCGCGGCTCAGCAGCCCCCGCCGGTACTGCCGCTTCCCCGCCGGACTGTCCACATCGGACCGCAGCGTCGCGCGCACGGTGCGCCGGTGCAGCCGCCGCTTGCCGAGCATGAGCCGGATCGCCGGCCGGACGAATATCTCGAAGGAGACCAGGGAACTCACCGGGTTGCCCGGCAGGCCGAAGAACGGCGTCTGAGTGCGCCCGAGGGTGCCGAAACCCTGCGGCTTGCCGGGCTGCATCGCAATCCGGTCGAAGGACACGGTGCCAAGCTCGGCGAGCGCCTCCTTCACGACGTCGAAGGCTCCGGCCGACACGCCTCCGCTGGTGATGAGCAGGTCGGCCCGCAACAGCTGACCCTCGAGCACTTCGAGTAGCCGCGCCTTGTCATCGGGGACGATGCCGGCCCGGTACACCTCCGCGCCGGCGTCCCGCGCCGCCGCCGCCAAGGCATAGCTGTTGCTGTCGATGAGCTCGCCCGGACCCGGTCTGCGGCCGACGTCGACGAGCTCGGAGCCGGTGGACACCACGACCACCCGCGGCCGGGGTCGCACCAGCACGCGTTCCCTGCCGACGGCCGCGAGCAACCCGACCTGGGCGGGCCCGATCGGCGTACCGGCGGACACCGCGACCTCACCCGCCCGCATGTCCTCACCGGCCCGCCGGACGTTCTGCCCGGGCCGCACCGGCCGGCGGATCAGCACCCGAGCGAGCCCCCCGTCGGTCCACTCCACCGGTACGACGGCATCGGCGCCGGCTGGCATCGGCGCGCCGGTCATGATCCGCACCGCCTGCCCGCGCAGGATGCCCTGCGGCGAACGGGATCCGGCCTGCACATCCCCGACGACGGGGAGCATCGCCGGACCGTCGTCGCCCGCGTCTACCGCATCGGAGGCGAGTACGGCGTACCCGTCCATGGCGGAGTTGTCGAAGCCGGGTAGGGGCGCCCGGGCGGTGACCTCCTCGGCGCACAGCAGACCCTGCGCGTCCAGCAGCGGGAGCTCGATCGGATCGGGGGTACGGATCCGACCGAGAATCTGCGCCAGGTGCTCATCGACCGAGCGCAACGTCTCCACCGCGGCGGTCGAGTCGGCCGGCCAGGGCCGCGCCGGACCGCTCACGTGCGGCCTGCCACGAAGTCCTCCAGCCAGCGGCGGAAGTCCGGACCGATGTCCTCGCGGTCACACGCCAGCCGTACAACAGCTTGCAGATATCCCGAGCGCTCGCCGGTGTCGTATCGGCGGCCGCGGAAGATCACGCCGTGCATCGGCTCGCCGGCCCGCACCAGCCCCATCATGGCGTCGGTCGGCTGGATCTCGCCGCCACGTCCGGGCTCGGTCCGGCGCAAGACGTCGAAGATGGTCGGCGAGAGCAGGTAGCGGGCGATGATCGCCAAGTTGCTCGGAGCGTCCTCCGGATCCGGTTTCTCGACCATGTCGGTGATCTGAACGATCCGCTCGTCGTCGGTCCGGGTGACGGCGACACAGCCGTACCGCGAGATCTGATTACGCGGCACCTCCAGCAACGCCACGATGCTGCCACCTTGCTGTTGCTGGACGTCGAGCATGGTCTCCAGCAGGGGATCGCGTACGTCGATGACCTCGTCGGGAAGCATGACGGCGAACGGCTCGTCCCCGACGTACGGCGCGGCGCAGAGCACGGCGTGGCCGAGACCCTTCGGGGCGCCCTGGCGGACGAAATGCACGTCGGCCATCTCCGCGGACCGCATCACCGATCGCAGCCGTCCCTCGTCGTTCTTCGCCTGCAGCGCCGCCTCGAGCTCCGGAGCCCGGTCGAAGTGGTCGGCGATCGCTTCCTTACCGCGGCCGGTGACGATCAATACCTCGGTCAGGCCGGCATCCACGGCCTCCTCGACGATGTACTGCACGGCCGGCGTATCGACGACGGGAAGCAATTCCTTCGGGACGGCCTTGGTCGCGGGGAGAAACCGGGTCCCGAGGCCGGCGGCCGGGATCACGGCCTTGCGGGGCTTGCGGGGTGATGACATATCGGCCATAGCCGCAGGGTAAACGGTTCGCCGACCCGAATGCCGCATCTGCCCGTCGGGCGGCCATCATGATGCCGTGACCACGCCGACCGTCGCGGCCAAGCGCGCGCTGCGCCGACAACTGCTGGCCGCCCGCGCCACCATGACGGCCGGCGCGCTGGCGACCGCCGCCGGCGCACTGGCGGCCCACGTCACGGCCCTCAGCCGCCGCGCCGGGGTGGTCGCGGCGTACGTGCCGATCGGTTCCGAACCCGGTGGCGGTGACCTGCTCGGCGCGATCCGCGGCCAGCTGCTGCTGCCGATCGCGGGCGCCGACGGTGAGCTGGAGTGGGCGGCGTACGACGGCGACCTGGCCCGTAACGGGCGGCTCGGTCTGCTCGAGCCGACCGGCGAGCGGCTCGGCCGCGACGCCCTGCAGCGCGCCGATCTCGTGCTGGCGCCGGCCCTCGCCGCGGATCGCGCCGGTCGTCGGATCGGCCGCGGGGCGGGCTATTACGACCGGGCCCTTGAGCGGCTGCCCGACCAGACGCCGATCGTCGCGCTGCTGCACGACACCGAACTCATCGCCGAAGTCCCCGCGGAACCCCACGACCGCATCGTTACGGGAGTCATCACGCCGACCGGTGGCTACCTTGCCGTCGGTCCGGGCGGGTCGTGAGCCGCGCCGCCGATAGCGGGTCGCGGCGCGAGTTGGCAGTCGCCGAGCTAGAGTGCTAATCGGACGGGCGCGGCGAGCGAACGAGTCGCCGCATTGGACGACGTTGACGAGGGAGGGCCCGGGTGCCGACATACCAGTACCTGTGCACACAGTGCGGTCACCGCCTGGAGGCTGTGCAGTCCTTCACCGACGCGGCTCTCACGCGGTGCCCGGTGTGCTCGGGCGTGCTGCGCAAGGTCTTCTCCCCCGTCGGCGTCGTCTTCAAGGGGTCCGGCTTCTACCGCAACGACAGCCGCTCGGGATCGGCGGCGAAGGTCACGACGGGCCCGGATTCGTCGTCCTCGGATGGGTCGTCGTCGACGGACGGCGGCTCGTCGGATTCCGGTACGCCGGGGGGTTCGGACGGCGCGGGCAAATCCACCGAGTCGAAGCCGTCGGACTCCAAGCCATCCGGGTCCAAGCCATCCGGGTCCAAGCCATCGGGGTCCAAGCCATCGGGGTCCAAGCCGTCCGGGTCCAAGCCGTCCGGGTCGAGACCGTCGGACTCGACCACGTCGGGGTCGAACGAGCGCGGATCGAGGTCGGGGTCGAACGAGCGCGGATCGAGGTCGCCGTCGAGGACCTCGGGACCGGAGCGGTCATCGAGGGACTCCTCGGCATCGAGGCCGGCGGCACGTTCCGGGTCCTGAGGCTGGTTCGGCAAATCGACGCCCGACGCCCACAGGCGCAGCTAGCACAGCCATCCGACCGTCGCCGAGGCCCGTCCACCGGCAACCGCAGCGTCCACATCCCGCCGAGACGGCGATCACGAGGCTCCCGTAGCTCCTAGCGTCTGGGGGGTGCCCTCGCTGTCGCCGCCGTCGCGCCGTTCGCTGTACCTGCTTGCGGGGCGGGTCGGCAGGTGGCCGCGGCGGCTGCTCGCGCTGGTGTTGCTTGCCGCCGCCGCACTGACGGCGGCCGCCCACCTTCGGGCCGGGCCGGTGGCGGCCGACGACCCCCCTCGCGACCGCGTCGCCGTGCTGGTGGCGGCGCGGGATCTCTCCGCCGGCCGGACCGTGGGGCAGCACGATCTGCGGACGGCGCAGCTGCCCGCAGCGGTGGTACCGGCCGGTGCGTTGCGACCCGGTGCCAGCACGATGGCCCGCCTCACCGGCCGGAGCCTCGCGGGTCCGGTACGCCGCGGCGAAACCCTCACCGACCTCAGGTTCGTCGGCACGCCGTTGGCCGCCGCCGTCGCCGGCGCGGGCGCCGTGGCCCTGCCGGTGCGGATCGCCGACGCCGACGTGGCGTGGCTGCTGCACCCCGGTGATCGAATCGACCTGCTGGCGGCACCGTCCTCTGACGGGCAGGACGGCGCCGGACCCGGCGAGACAGCCCAGAGCCTCGTCACCGACGTCCCGATCGTCGCCGTGCCGGCGCACCGCGGCCAATCGGTCACCGACGGCGCGCTGATCGTGATCGCGGTGCAATCCGCAGCCGCTGCTCGCATCGTCGGGCTGTCGGCCACCCGGCCGCTGGCCGCTATCCTTCGACCGCCGTGATCGTCTCTGCGGCGCCGGAGGCTCCAGCTGCAGCAAGGAGAACGCATCATGCTGAAGGGGTTCCGCGACTTCATCATGCGCGGCAACGTCATCGATCTTGCCATCGCCGTCGTCATCGGCTCGGCGTTCGGCGCCGTCGTGAGCGCGTTCGCGAAAGACTTCATCGGTGGCCTGATCGGCGTCATCGGCGGCACGCCTGACTTCGGTGCGGCCGGCATCGCCGCCAACGGCAGCAAGATCATCATCGGCAGCACCATCAACGCGCTGATCTACTTCGTGATCGTCGCCGCCGTCATCTACTTCGCCCTGGTCGTCCCGATGAACAGGCTGGCTGCGCTGAAGAAGCGCGGCGAACTGCCCGCAGAGGCCACCGCGACCACCGAGGACCTGCTGGCCGAGATCCGCGACCTGCTCCGGGCGCAGAACGGTGCCCTCCCGTCGTCTGGTGGCGCGCACCCGACGACCGAGCCCGGGACGCTGCCTCCACCCGGCACGCCGCCGACGGTGTGAGCACGACGGCCCCAGAACGACAGCCCAGAACGGCGGCCCCAGTACGAGGCCGCAGCACGGCGGCCGCTCACTCGCCGCCGTGGTGCGGCGGCCGTTCGCGTCGCAGCCGCTCGGTCTCGGTGGCGTCGCGGCGGGTGGCCGGCTCCCGTC
>JBPCOR010000014.1:0-7019 GCA_051000035.1 Mycobacteriales bacterium
GCGACCGCGACGACGACCGGAGACCTGCGCCCGCCGTTGTCGGCCAGGCGGCTTGATCCGAGCACGATGGCCGCGTAGGCCCCGACCAGCAATGCCGTCAGCGTCAGGTGTACGAGCGCGGAGTCGACGAAGCGGTACAAGGAGTAGAGCCGGTAGCGAGTCATCGCGAACGCCATCTCGACCGGGACCGCGAGCAGGACGACGTTGAAACCGTAGGAGCCCGCCGACTCACCGACGCTCGGGTTGAAGATCCCGACGGCAAGGCAGATGAGCCCCGTCGCGGGCAGTGTGCCTGCGGCGAGCAGCATCCATTTGAGCTGGTAACGCTGGGCGCTCTCCCCGTTCCGGTAGCGGACAGCGACCGAGGCGGCACTCGCGAGGATAAGCCCGAAGCAGCCGACGAGCAGTACGACGTTGACGACCTTGGTCA
This sequence comes from Mycobacteriales bacterium, assembly GCA_051000035.1. Classification (GTDB taxonomy): domain Bacteria; phylum Actinomycetota; class Actinomycetes; order Mycobacteriales; family QHCD01; genus QHCD01. Next base: position 431 of record JBPCOR010000014.1, read on the forward strand.
ACGGCGACTCCAACGCACGCACGGCCAGCGGGTTCCGGAAGGCATGTACGGGTGGGTCGAGTTGCTGGTGAGCGCCGAACAGCCCCCACCCGAACGCGAGTGGAAACACGATCGCGATGCCTCGTGCGACGCCGCCCCAGCGAGCATCTGCCGGCGGACTACCGTCCGGGTAGATGAGGAGCATCATGGCGATGACGCCGAACACGATGAGCCACAGCGACTGGTCGATCGCGGCGGCGTCGCCCCACCGGTCCACTGCCGGTCGGTGAGCAACCCGGCCTGGCCGTAGAACTGCAAGGCTCCGCTGACGGTGAAGATGCAGAGCGTCGTCAGGACGAGCCAGCCGACCGGGTTACGCGGGAGCCGGGCCGCGATCGTCGCACCGACCGCGGACCCCACCACGATGGCGGCGCCGCTGGCCACCGACTCCGACCAGCTCTCTACGCCGATGCCGGCCCCGCGGCAGATCGAGATAAGCCACAGGTCGATGACGAGCCACGCGACATTGACTGCCGCCCAGGCGAACGGCCCAGCGGTGGCGGCGCGCACGCGGCCGGCTGGGACGGACCGCACCGTTGCCGCGGTCATGACGCCAGCAGTCCGGCGACCGCAGCCGGTGTCAGCTCGTCCTTCGGGAGGAAGCCGCGCCCGCGGGTGAATACGTGGACAGCCCTGATCCGCCAGCTATGGCTACAGGGCCGTTTCGCCGGGTCGTATCAGAGGTGATGCCGGCGCCGTCCTCCTGCTTTCGCCGCTGACTCGTCCGGCCGCATTCCTCGCGATCCCGCCGATTGTGGTCGCGACTCGACTCGTTGATGTCACGGCGTATCGGGGTGCGGTAGTAGTGCGACGACGTCGAGCCCCTCGATGCCGGCAAAGTCGTGTGGGTTGCAGGTGTGCAGCGGCAAGCCACGTGACATCGCGGTCGCGGCGATGAGGGCGTCGAATGCCCGCGCGGAACGCTTACGCCCGGCCCGGCGTAGACCGGCGGCGACTCTGCCATAGGCGCGAGCGGCATCACGGTCGAAGGGCAGCGCGTCGAGGCTGGCCTCGACCTGCTGCAGCCGCACCTGTCGGGCAGCCTTCTCGCCGGGGTCGTCGGCGACCAGCGGCCCGACGGACAGGTCGGCCACGGTGATCGTAGTGATGAGCGGCTGCCCGGGAAGGTCGGCGGGGTCGAGTCGATCGAGACGGATGACGGCACTCGTATCAAGCACCCCGTCGATGGTCACAGCGACTGGTCCACAGCAGCATCGATGTCGCGGCGAAAGGCGACCGGGTCGATGGGCGGCAGGTGTTTGAAGCGGCCAACCAGTGCGCGCGCGGTCAGGGGAGTGCGTCGGACCGGACGCAGCTCGGCGACGGCCCGGCCGTCCCGGGTAATCGTTATCAGCTCACCCGACGCGGCCCGATCGACCACCGCACCGCCGTGGTTGCGCAACTCGCGGATGCTCACCTCGGCCATGGTTGCACCGTATCACGCGTGATACCAGCATGATCGGCAGATACTGTTGCCCGCGGACTTGCAGACACGCAGGGGGTGGCGACAATCTCTGCACCGTCACCGTCACCGTCACCGTTTCCTTGGACCGAACCTGGCGTCGTCGGCCGGCTTCGGACTGCCGGCTGCGTCTTTGCCGAGGACGAGGCGCGGCTTCTGCTGGCGGCGGCCCAGACTCCGGCTGACCTTGAATTCATGCTCGAAAGGCGCGTTGCCGGCGAGCCGCTGGAGTACATCGTCGGTTGGGTGCAATTCTGCGGCCTTCGGATCGCGATCGACGAGGGGGTTTTCGTCCCGCGTCAGCGCACCGAATTCCTCGTCATAGAAGCAGCAAGGGTTGCCCGACCTGCGGCCACCGTGCTCGACCTGTGCTGCGGCTCAGGAGCCATCGGTGTCGCGCTTGCGGCCAGCCTCGGCGCAATCGAATTGCACGCCACCGATATCGAGCCTGCCGCTGTGCGCTGCGCACGGCGCAACCTTGACCCGATCGGTGCCAATGTGTACCACGGCGATCTCTTCCGGCCACTGCCCGCCGCGCTGCGGGGTCGCATCGATGTCGTCGTTGCCAATGTGCCCTATGTGCCGACCGACGCCATCTCATTGATGCCACCCGAGGCCCGCGAACACGAGCCGATGGTCACGCTCGATGGCGGCGCGGACGGGCTCGATATCCTGCGGCGGGTGGCCGCCGAAGCCGGGCCATGGCTGGCCCCGGGCGGCCATGTCCTGATCGAGATCCAGCAGAGGCAGGCAGCTCAAGCGACCGACGCGTTCGGCGGTGGTGGGCTCATTGCCCGAGTCGCCAGCTCCGATGAGTTCTCCGCAACCGTGGTGATCGGAACGAAGCGCGCAATACAGCCGGCATGACCGACTCGACGGCCGTAACCGAGAGGCACGATGTTGCCGAGGAGGCACCCCCGATGCGCCACCAGCCCGTAGTCGTCAGCCTGCCGATCGCCGATCGGCGGGCATCGTTCGCGTTCTATCGTGCTGGGCTGGGCTTCGATCCGGTGGGCGAGCCGGCGGAGGACGGCGTGCCGGAGCCATTGCAGTTTGCGCTCAATGACGGCGTTCGCGTGATGCTCATCCCCACCGGCGGTTTCGGTTGGATCACCGGTGATCACGACGTCGTGCCGAGCGGGACCAGCGAGTGCGTGCTGAGTCTCGGGACGGACACCGACGAGGACGTCGACGAGATGGTTCCGCGCGCGCTCGCGGCCGGCGCCACGATCGTCACCCCACCAGCCCGGCAGCCCTGGGGGTATGCGGCCGCGTTCGCCGATCCCGACGGGCATGTCTGGATGCTCAGGTCAGACGGCGCCGTGCAGGCGGGGCACGGCGCCACGGGGCACCTCAGCTGAGCGTGAGCGCGGCGTCGTCGACGACGAAGGAGGTCTGTTTCTGGCTGTCGTCGGTCCCGGTGAATGTGACCCTCACGGTCTGGCCGGCGAACCTCGACGCGTCGATGGTCTTCTGGGCGTAGCCGGTGTTGTGGTTGAGGTTGGAGTAGGTGCCGAGCGTGCTGCTGCCGAGCTTGACGGTGAGTTTGTCGTACGCCGTGCTGGTCGTGGTCTCGGCGGTGTCGATGTGCAGCCAGAAGGTCAGTGCGGCGCGGCAGCCGGCCGGGATCTGAACCGATTGGGACAGCGTGTCGGTGTGGGCGCTGCCGTAGCCGCCCAGCCAGGCGTCCCAGCTGCCGGCGTGCGGCGGTTCGGCGGAGCTGTTGCTGATGACTCCGGTCGATGCGGTCCACGGTGCGGCGCTGCCGGTTTCGAAGCCCGGGTTACCTAGCTTCTGACCGGAGCATCCGCTCCCGCCGGGGGCTGACACCGCCCAGCTGAAGCCGGTCTGCCCGGTCGCGCCGGTGGGGTCGGTCGCCGTGACGGTCACGGTGCTGGTCGCAGCAGCCGTCGGGGTGCCGGAGATGAGGCCGGTGCCGGAGTTGATCGACAGTCCAGCGGGCAGGCCGGTGGCGCGGTAGCTCAACGCCTGGCCGGTCGCGGAGTCCGACGCGCGGATCTGCAGGCTCGCCGGCGTACCGACGACGCCGGTCTGATTGCCGGGATTCGTCACGGTGACGGTGTTCGTGCCGCCGCTGGTGCCGAATTGGACGTCGAGGTCGGCGTGCAGTTCGATGCCGTTGGGGGCCACGCCGGTCTGCCCGTGCAGGAAGTCGAAGAAGCCGACCCCGGTCACGGTGACCGGGACGTTCGCCGTCTGGAAGCTGCCGGTCGCGGTGTATCTCGCGTCGAACTCGCCGCGCGCCTTTTCGATGCTCGTGCGCAACGGGCTGGATGAGCCCACGCAGACCGGGTCGGGGATCTCGCTGATCATGGTGTGCCCGGCGCCGTCGGAGAGCACCAGGTGGTAGTCGGAGTCGGCCTCCAGCTTGTATTGCGTCAGCGTCGCCGCCACCTGGTAGACCGTGGTCTCGGTGGGCTGGACTCGGTTGTTGGCCGGCAGTGATGACGGTGCGGTCATCGCGTCCAGCGCGGCGATCGTCGTCGGGGTGGTGGACTGCAGCGCGATCAGACCGGCGTCGGCGTCAGTGCCGGTCTTGACCGCCCACCGCTCCACGCCGCAACTGCCGGTGGAGGAGTTCGGCGCCGGTACGACGGCCTCGACCTCCTCGGCGTCGGCTTGCGAACTGCGCCGGTGCGAGCCGGCCGCGGCGTCCGTGGCTACGACGCTGACCCCCGCCACGATCAGCACGGCCCCCGCGATAGCCCACCGAATCCTGCCGCGTCGCATGCCGCCTCCAACGCCGAACCCCATCGCCGAAACAACCCATCGGGTCGGATCCGGCAATCCAAGCCCCCGGACCAGGACGAATCATGCACCCGCCGCGCGGGGAAGGCCACCTCGCCACGATGAACAACGAACACCGCGCCGGTTTCAGGGCGGGAGCCGGAGGGTCACGACCGCACCGGTCGGGTCGCGATTGGCGACGGTCGCCCGCCCGCCGTGCGCGAGGGCGACAGCTTGCACGATGGCCAGTCCGAGGCCCGAGCCGCCGGTGGTGTCACTGCGGGCATCGTCGGGTCGGCGGAAGCGCTCGAACGCGAGCGGCAGGAACGCGGCCGGGAAGCCGGGGCCGTCGTCGGTGACCTCGATGACGACCTCGGCCGCGGTTCGGCGGGCGGACACGGCGATCGTCCCGCCGGGCGGCGTGAGCCGCAGCGCGTTGTCGAGGAGATTGTCGACCGCGTGACGCCCGCGGTCGGCGTCGATCGGGCAGTGCACGGCCGGCCCGACAGTCAGCCGGAGCCGGACGGCGCCATCATCGGCCTGGCGCTGGCGACCCGTCATCGCGTCCGCGAGCACGGGTCGCAGGGGTTGGTCCACCGCTGTGACGAGAAGTGCGCCCTCGTCGCTGCGGGCGAGGAAGAGCAGGTCGTCGGCGAGCCGGGAGAGCCGGTCGCTCTCGGTGGCGGCGAGTCGGACGGCATCGACGAGCTCGGTATGGCTGCGGCCCGGCCGGTCGGCGAGTTCCAGCTCGGTTCGCAGGATGGCGAGCGGGCCCCGCAGCTCGTGTCCGGCGTCGGCGACCAGACGGCGTTGCGCTGCCAGGGCTGCCTGCAGCCGGTCGAGCAGGCCGTTGAAGGTGCGGGCCAGCGCCGCCAGCTCGTCGTGCGTGCCCGGCACGGCGACCCGCCCCCCCGGGTCGTGGGCCTGGATGTCGCTTGCCGAGCGCCGCATCCGTTCCACCGGCCCGAGCGCTCCCCCGGCCAGCAGCCAGGCGCCGACGGTGCCGAGGACCACGACGAGGCCGGCGGCGACGGTCAGCCCGGTACGGACCCGGGCAAGTGCCTGCGCGCGGGGTGCGATCGAGTCGGCGGCAATGACCAGCCAGGTCCCGTCGGTGCGGCGTACCGGGACTGCCAGCAGCCGCAGCCGGCCGGTAGTGAGGGTCGTCCGCCGCGATCGGGCCCGGGCGAGCGCGTCGCGGGGCAGCAACGGGTTGCCGAGCGCCCTCGACGGTGAGCCCACGATCTGCCCGCGCGGGGACAGCACCTGGGTGACGATCTCGCCGGGCACCGCCGGTGCGGTGTCCGGCAGATCCGGCGTTCCTGGACCGGTGTCGGCGACCGTCTGAACGACCGGACTCGCTGCGGCGGAGAGTGACCGGTCGGTGGAGCGCTGCAGGGCCGCGCCGAGCAGGTGCAGGAAGATCGCCCCGCCGACAGCCACCAGCACCAGCGCGCCGAGGGCGAAGAGGCCCGCCAGCCGGGCCCTAATCGGCATCGGTACCCGCGCCGCCTGGATCGGACCGCAGCCGGTAGCCCACCCCGCGCACGGTCTGCAGGTCGGCGCGGCCGAACGGCCGGTCGATCTTGCGGCGCAGGTAGCCGACGTACTGGTCCACGATGTTGGAGGTAGCGTCGTAGGCGAAGTCCCATAGGTGGTCGAGGATGCGGGTACGCGACAGCACTTCGTCGGGGCGCCGCATGAACAGCTCGAGCAGGGCGAACTCCTTCGGGCTCAGCGCGAGCTCGTGGTCACCGCGGAAGGCGCGCCGGCTCGCCGGGTCGAGTCGCAGGTCATCGACGGTGATCACGGCCGGACGCTCGTGTGCGCCGCGGCGGACGAGCGCGCGCAGCCGGGCGGCCAGCTCGGCGAACGCGAACGGCTTGAGCAGGTAGTCATCGGCACCCGCATCGAGCCCGCGGATGCGCTGCGCAACCTCGTCGCGGGCGGTGAGCATGATCACCGGCGCCCACCGGTCGGCCGCTCGCAATGCCCGGCACACCTCGAATCCGTCCGCCCCGGGCAGCATGACGTCCAGCACGACGGCGTCGTAGGGATTCTCGGTCCCGAGCCAGATGCCCTCGGTGCCGTCGGCTGCGACGTCGACGGCGTAGCCCTCCTCCTCGATGCCGCGCCGCAGCACCGCGGCCATCCGCACGTTGTCCTCCACGACGAGCACCCGCATCGCAGCATCGTCGCCGACGTACATGTGAGTCCGATGAGAACCGGCACACACGCTCCTCACATGCCCGGCTTGGCACCCTCGGCCGGTGACCACGACGAGGGGAGCGGGCATGTCCGATCTGACCGACCGTACGACGAGCCGGCGCTGCGCCATGG
>JBPCOR010000023.1:0-8866 GCA_051000035.1 Mycobacteriales bacterium
GTGCCCAGCGGCAGGTACAGCGCGCCGGTCACGACACTCGTTTCGGGCTGGTCCAGGGTGGTGGGCGTCGTGCCGAGCTCGCGGGAGATCACCTGAGCCACCAGCGGAATCCGCGAGGACCCGCCGACCAGATAGATACCGGCGAGCGCCCGCGGATCACCGCCGCCTCGGCCGACGGTGTCGCGGAGCAGGTCCACGCTGCGACCCACCCGGCCCCGGATCAGGTCCTCGAACTCCGCCCGGGTCAGGTGGATGTCGGCGAGCGGCTCGGGTAGCGCGATGTCGGTGTGGGGGTACCGGGACAGCGCTTCCTTCGCATCGCGTACGTCGGTCATCAGCACCCGGGCCTGGCGCCTGACCGCCGCGTCCTCGGGCCGCAGCAGCCGGGCCCAGAGGGCCTGCGCCTGCGGCGGGACGTGGGTGCGGCCGATGTGATCGAGGATCGCGCAGTCGAAGTCCAGCCCGCCGAGATCGGCGAGACCGGCCTCGGCGAGTACGTCGTACCCACCGTCGCGGCGGCCGACGACAGCCGCATCGAAGGTCCCACCGCCGAGGTCGTAGACCGCGAGCGCGGCGCCCTCGACCAGACCGCCGCCGGACAGGGTGGCGAAATGCGTCGCCGCGGCCACCGGTTCGGGGATGAGGATCGGGGACTGCCTGGGGGCGAGCAGCCCGCTGGCCCGGGCCGCCGAGATCAGGGTGTCCCTCCGGCCGGTCCCCCATCGGGCCGGGTGGGTGAGGCGGACCTCGTCGGCCGGTCCGCCGAGCTGGCGGCGTACCTCCGCGGCGATCCGCCCAAGTACGGCGGCGATCGCGGCCGTCACGGGCACGACGGACTGGCCCAGCAACAGCTCGCCGTCGTCGATCCGGCGCTTCGGATTCGGCTCGTACCGGCTGGGGTCGATGCGGGCCTGCCGGTCGGCGTCGCGGCCCACGGCCAGCGAGCCGTCGTCGGTGAGATAGATCGAGGACGGCACGAGCGGCGAGCCGTCGATTGTCACCAGCCGCGGTGGCCCGCCGTCGACACCGATCGCGGCGACGGTGTTGCAGGTGCCGAAGTCGACCGCGAGGACTCGCATGACACCCCTTCGTCGGCCGCTTCGGCTGGCCGGGAAGCCTGTGCCGTCTGGTCAATCTTGCCATCGAGGCAGCGTCATCGAGGGCCGGATGCGGATCGAGCGGTGCCCGTCACGTGCCCGACCGGTCGTGACACCGGGCGGGCAGCGCGCGATGATCGCGACATGCGGGTGGGAATCGTGCAACTCGGCGGGCAGGATCTCGGCGACCCGGCGGCTCGTCGCGCGGCGGCGGCCGAGCAGATCGCCGGCGTGGCCGATGTGCGGTTGCTGATGCTTCCCGAGCTGTGGCCGGTCGGCTTTTTCCATTTCGACGATTACGTCGCCGCGGCCGAGGACCCCGACGGGCCGACCACCGAATTCGCGGCCGGCGTCGCCCGCTCCCGGGCATGCTGGGTGCATGGTGGCAGCTTCGTCGAGCGGGACGGCGCGGATCTGTTCAATTCCAGCGTGCTGGTGGATCCGACCGGGCAAGTCCGGTTGCGGTACCGCAAGCGGCATCTCTTCGGTTACCGATCGCGCGAGAGCGAGCTGCTCACGCCTGGGTCCGACCTGCCCACCATTGAGCTCGATGCGCTCACGGTCGGGGCGGCGACGTGTTACGACTTGCGGTTTCCCGAGCTGTTCCGATCGCTCGTCGACGCCGGCGCGCAGTGCTTCCTGATCACGTCGGCATGGCCGGCGGCGCGACTCTCGCACTGGCGCATCCTCGCCAGGGCCAGGGCGCTGGAGAATCTGTGCTGGCTGGTGGCCTGCAATACGGCCGGCTCCGACGACGGCACCACGATGGCCGGCCATTCGATCGTCGTCGACCCGCTCGGGGAGGTCGTGGCCGAGGCCGACGAGCGCCCGCAGGTGCTGGTCGCCGATCTGGACGTGGATCGGGTCACCGAGTGCCGCTCGCAGTTTCCGTTCCTCGCCGACCGCTGATCGTGCCGCCGTGGCACGTAACGCCACGTAGCGGCACGTCGCGCTACGCCAGCCGTGGGTCGTTTGTCGGCACGGTCGCCCCCACCACCGCCACGACAAACGACGACCCAGCGGGACCGCACCCACCGCCACAGCAGCCACCGCGGCCACCCGGGGACCAACCGGCACGACGGAACCAACCATCGTTTGTCGATACGGTCGCCCCGACTACCGCCACGACGAACGACCCGGTGCGCGGCCGGTGGTTGCCCTAGACCGGCTGCTCCGTTACGTCGCCGCCGCCGGTCCACGCGCTCCACAGCTTCGGCGCGATCGCCGGCGCCGAGACCAGCAGGCCACCGTCGCCGACGTGCGGCACCGCGGCCGCCGCGTCACCGTTGCGGCCCAGGACGACCGCGCCGGCCTCGCGGGCGATCAGGACAGCGGCGATGACATCCCAGGTGTTGTATCCACCCAGGACGGCAGCGGATCCGCGGCCGATCGCCGCGCTCGCGACCGACAGCGCCGATGAGCCCATGATCCGGGTCGTCGCGCCCTGTTCGGACAGGCGCACCATCATCTCGAGCAGGCCCGGCCAGGGCCGGAACGCCGCCCACTCGGTGAGGACCACGGCGCCCATCAGCTCCGTCGTGCGGGCACATCGCGCCGCCTCCTTGCCCTGCGGTGTCCGCACGAATGCGCCGCGCCCCCGCGCAGCGCTGATGATCTCGCCACGATGGGGATCGGCAACCACGCCGACGAGCGGGCCCTCGGCGTCGGCGAGCCCCAGGCTGAACGACGACCACGGCAGTCCGAAGACGAAATTCGTCGTGCCGTCGACCGGGTCGACGTACCAGATGAGTTCACCGTCGGCGGCGCCGGTCGATTCGTCGCCGAACTCCTCGCCGACCACCAGGTGGCCGGGGAACCGCTCCGCGATCACGTCGCGCACCTGTCGTTCGACCGCGCGATCGACGATGGTGACGTAGTCGGCCGCATTCTCCTTGGTCTCGATCTCAGCCGGCAGCAGCCGGTGGCCGGCGATCTCATCGACCGCCCACCTGGCCAGGTCGATCGCTACGGCGAGGAAACCGTCGATCTCGGCGTCAGTCGGCACGCGGCTCGGTCACTCCCTCGGGTCACTACCAGTCCCGTGGGCAGCGGACCCGGAATCGCCCGACGGGTCTATCAGCACGCTGTCGCGGTAAACGAGCGCTCGCGCGAAGGAGACCCGTACCCGCTCCGCGGCGAAGTCCCCGGCGACGAAGGACCGCAACCGCAGGTCGCCCACCTCCACGACGATCTCCTTGAAATGACCGCGGGGCATGGCTTTCACGACGCTGCCTTCGGCGCCCTCGTCACCGGTTCCGTCCCCGGCCACCACCCGGACGTCCTCGGGGCGCACGCAGATCTGCGCAGGCTGCGGGCCGGTGTCGGTGATCGACACGGTCGGGATGCTCAGGCCGCCGGCCGTCACCGACGTCGCGCCGGGTATGCCCTCGATGACATTCATCGCGCCGACGAAATCGGCGACGAAACGCGTTCGCGGCATCCCGTACAGCGTTGCGGCGTCGGCGTACTGCTCGATCCGGCCGCCGTTCATCACCGCTATTCGATCCGAGATCGACAGCGCCTCGTCCTGGTCGTGCGTGACGAAGACGGTGGTGATGCGCACCCGCTGCTGGATCTCCCGAATGTCCTCGCGCACGCGCACCCGCAGCTTGGCGTCCAGGTTCGACAGTGGCTCGTCCAGCAGCAGCACGTCGGGCTCGAGCACGAGAGCGCGGGCGAGCGCCACCCGCTGTTGCTCACCGCCGGAGATCTGGGCCGGATGGGACTTGATGTGGTGGGTGAGGTTGACCAGGGCGAGCGCCTGCTCGACCCGGTCCTGTATTTCACTCTTTGGTAGTTTGCGCAGCCGCAGGCCGAAGGCGACGTTCTTGAAGACCGTCATGTGCGGCCACAACGCATAGTTCTGGAAGACCATCGCGGTGGGGCGGCGCTCCGGCGGCGCGGCCGTCACATCGCGCTCGCCGATCCAGATCCGGCCGCGGTCGGGGCGGATGAAGCCTCCGATCATCCGCAGTGTCGTCGTCTTGCCGCAGCCCGAGGGGCCGAGCAGGCAGACCAGTTCGCCGGCGTCGATGCTCAGATCGAGCCCCTCGATGATCGTCCGGCCGCCCAGCGCCTTCGTCACGCCGTCGATGGAGAGCCGGGTGCCGGGCGTCTGCTGCGGCTGCTCGGGCGCCGGCGTCGGGGTCGCCGTTTCCGGCGCACGTATCGTCATCCGTCTCCCCTATCTCAGCTGGAAGCCCTCGGCGAGATATCCGCCCATGACGTGCTTGCGGACGAGCAGCATGAGGATCATCGAGGGCACGGTGAGCAGGATCGAGAACACCGCCGCCGTTCCGGGCGGGTAGCTGCCGACCAGGTTGTACATCTCGGTCGGCATCGTGACATAGGTGGGGACGCCGACCAGGAACGTGCCCTGCGCCTCGTCGAACGCGGCCAGGAAGGACAGGATGACCGCGACCAGGATTCCCGGCGCCGCCAGCGGGAGCGTCACCCGCGCGAAGACGGTGAACGGGCCGGCCCCGGCGTCCCGCGCGGCCTCCTCCAGACTGCGCGGCACCGACGCGAACGCCGCCGAGGGGATCCACGTCATGAATACGATCGTGCCGAGCAGCTGCACGATCACCACGCCGGTGAAGCTGTTCATCAGGTTCAGCGTGTAGAACAAGCCGGCCAGAGCGACGAAGAGGCCGAATTTCGGGAATGCGTTGACGGCGAAGATCGCGATCAGGAAGACCCGCCGCCCTGGGAAGATGTACCGCGAGAATGCGTACGCCGCGGGCAGGCAGATCACCGCGGACACGGCGGTCACCGTCGGGGCGAAGATGAAGCTCGCGGTAATCGCACCCGACAGCGAGGAGTCGTCGAACACGGTGTGCCACCACTGCATGGACCAGTCGCTCGGGATGAGCGCGGGGAAATGCGACGGCGAGCGCAGGAACGCCTGGATCGCCAGCCATCCCAGCGGGCCGAGGATGAACAGCGCCAGCAGGAGCACGAAGATCGCCGTGAGCGCGCCGCGCAGCAGGGTCGCCGGTGACGTGCGGGGCGGCCGGGCGCCGAGCGCGGGTGCGGGCGCGGTCATCGAGACGCCCGGGCCGCCGGCCGTCACGCCGGTCGATGCCGCGGTGGTCATGACGCCGCCCCGGATCGGCGGGCCGCCTTGGCGTTGGACCGGATGTAGAAGACCGCGGCCAGCGAGGCGATGACGAATACCACGACGGCCAGCACCTCGGCTTGCTGCGGCTCACTGAACGAGCCGAAATAGTGCTGCATGGTGACGCCGAGCATGTTCGGGGACGCCGGTCCGGTCAGGTAGGGGACGGTGAAACTCCCCAGGATGGTGATGGCGGTGAACGTCACCGCGATCACCGTCGGGATCGAGCACATCGGGATCAGCACGGCCCGCACCGTGCGCGGCAACGACGCCCCGGCGTCCCTGGCCGCCTCGATGAGCGAATTCGGAACCGCGGCGAGGCCGGAGGAGACCATCAGCACCGCGAAGGGAATGCTCACCCAGATCTCGGCGATCGTGATGCCCGCCGTCGTACTGGACAGGACCGGTGGATTCGTCCAGCCGATCGCGTGCATCAGCCCGCGGAAGGCGCCGTCGGCGTTGTAGAACTGCCGGATCGCGTAGGAAGCGATGACGACCGGGATGAACAGCGGCACGACCGACAGGGCGGCGAATCCCTTGGCGATGCGGCTTCCGGACAAGCGCAGGTACAGCGCAATGGACCAGGCAATCACCAGTATTACGACCACCGAGATCGCCGTGACGAGCACGGTGAGGACGAGGTCACGCAGGTTCTGCGAGTCCGACAGCACCTCGGTGTAGGCCGCGCCGGTGCCCCAGCCGCCCTGGCTGACGTGCTGGTGCTGCGCGATCGCGGCGAGGTTCGAATTCGGGCCGCCGGTGTGCCCGAGGGTGTAGATGATGCCCAGCACGACCGGCAAGCCGATGAACAGCGTGATCACGAACACCGGCAAGGCGATCATCGCCAGGCCGAGCAGCGGCGCGCGTCTCACCGGCCCGGAGTCCCCCCGCCGGGATGGCCCGGTGTCATGCCGCCGACTTCTGCCACTGCTGGTTCATGTCCGACATGACCTCGGTGTTGTACGTCGGCCGGAACGTCATATTCGACAGTCCCTGAAACTTCGTCCGCAGGGCGGCCGGAAGCTGGCTGATCGGGATCACGGGGAAACCGGACAGAACGTTGGCGATATCGGCCTGTGCCGTCGAGTGGAGCGCGTAATCGATCAGCTTGAACGCGGCGTCGGCATTCTTGCTCGTCTTCGGGATGCCCAGATACGACGCGCCGCCGGTGAACGACGGGTCGGAGATCTGCGTCAGCTTCACCGTCTTCGGGATCGAACCGTTGCCGATGCCGGTCAGTGTCTGGTCGACCCACACCGGCGCCAGGTAGATATTGCTGGCCGCGAGCAGGTCGAGCGTCGCCTGGTTCCCGGTCGGGTAGGTCTTCTGGTACATGTATTGCTTGAGGCCCTTGAGTTCGGTCAGGCCCTTGCTCCAGTACTTCTCGCCGGCGGTGTAGTCACCGTTGACCATCTTGGTCCGTACCGCCGCCGGCATGTACTGGTCCAGCACGGTCAGCACGAAGGACTGGCCCGATCCGCCGGAATCCGGCGTGTTGTAGGCGAACTTGCCCGGATGGGCCTTGATCCAGGCGATCAGATCCGCGAGGGTCTTCGGCGGTGTCGTTACGAACTTGCTGTTGTAGGCCAGCACGACCGTCGTACCCCGATAGGCCGCGGCCTCGTTGCGGGCCGGGTCCTGCAGCACCTTGGGCACCTCGGACAGGCTCGGCACCTGTTTCGTGGTCGTCGCAATGCCCCAGTCGTTCTGCGCCAGCGTCAGCGGAATGGCGCCCTCGAGCAGGTCAAAAGCCGGTGCCTTCTTGGACTTGATCGAGGCGCCGATACCGGCCAGCGTCGGGGTGTCGTTGGCGCCGTGGGCGGAGAACGTGACGTGAGCGGAGTAGCCCTTGTTGGCCTTCTCGAAGCCCGGGATGATCTTGTTCTTCCACAGGTCACGGACGTTGGTGTCGCCGGAGATGTACATCTGCACAGTCTTGCCACCGGTCGCACTGCCGCCGCTGCCGCCGGATTTCGCCGCACCGCACGCGGTGAGCCCGATGGTGGTGGTCAGTGCGATACCCGCGACGGCGAGCATCCGGCGGCGCTTCGGCGTCGAAGTCATGGTCGCCCTGGAAGTCATAACGGCGCGTCTCCTCCCGGCGGCGCACCTCAGCGCGCTGCCTCAACCCGGATAACCCGGTGATCGTGCCCCGAGGCTCCTTGGTTGTCCACCTGGATGTCAAGACATCCTGACGTGTCGCCGTGCGGTGTTCACCCGACTGCGAGCTGCGGCGCATTATGCCCACCCGGCGACGTGTCTACCCCGCGAGCGCCACGACGCCACCGTCGTGCCGCTCGACGTACCAGCCGCTCGAGGGTCGGTCCGTAGCGTCCAGCCGGAATCGCTTCCCCCGCACGGCGGTCCGCTGCCCGGTCGCGTCGACGAGCAGGGTGTCGGCGGCGTCCAGGACGACGATCTCCGCACCCAGTCGGAGTACCGCCGGGGCGGCGCGGTCGGCGGTGATGGCGGTCCGCCCGGCAGCCAGCCCGGCCAGCACTGCGGCACACCGGCCGTCCGGATCGGCCGCGCCGTCGTCGGCTGCCGCCAGCACCCATGTCGTCGGTACGCCGAGCGGGCGGCCCTCGCGGCTGGAGTGGAAGTCGCTGCCGCCGACGGGCGTCGCCAGCGCACCCGCGTCGCCGCGCCGATCCGCTGTCGACCCGGCGCCCCATGCCTGCCACCAGGCGATCGGCCCGCCCCAGCGGGTGTCGAGCCACGACCAGTGCCACACCTCGGCCAGTGGCGGCCGGCCGCGCATCGGCCTGCGCCACGCGCAGTCGGCCGCGAGCGGGTGGTTGATGGACAGCAGCCCGCCGCGGCCCTCGGTGTCAGTCGCCCAATGCTCGGCGCTGCGCCGGAAGTCGATCCAGCCGATGTCGCCGAACGCGTTGGCGTGCCCGATGTCGGTGGTCACCTCCTGCGCCGGGATCAGCGTGATGCCGTGCCGTCGCGACACCGCGGCCAGGAACGGGTGGTGACTGGTCGTGTTGTGGTCGCTCACCGCGAGGAAGTCCAGGCCAGCCTCGACGCCGAGACACGCCAGTTCATCGATCGTGCGGTCGCCGTCGGAGTGCACGGTGTGGGCGTGCAGATCACCGGCGAGCCAGCGCATCCCGCCCGGCGCCGGGAGCCCGCGGGGCGGCGGGCGCTGCGGCGTCGGCGGCGGTGGACCGGGTGGCTCGACCGCGACGCCGGCGATGCGAGCGCGCACCTCGAACTCGACGCCGGCCGGCCCGACCCGGTGCAGCCCGAGCGCCACCTGCCAGGTGCCCTCCTCCAGCTCGCCCGGCAGGTAGCCGGGGGTGGCCGCGGCGGCCGTGATCGCGTAGTGGTCCCGCGCGCCGCCGGACCAGCCGCGGAATCCGGCCGGTCCGAAACACCCCAGGTCGAGCACGCCGGCCGAGGAGTCGTAGGACAGCGTGACCTCGATCCCTTGGGCACCAGGCGGAACGTCGACCGGGAGGTAGTGCAGGATCGACCGGGCCCGATCGTCGAGGGTGAACCGTCCACTGTGGACGATATGTCCGCTATAGACACCATGGACCACATGTTCACTATGCACATTGTGGCCTGTATGTCCACTGCGGGCATCGTGGACGGATTCTGGGTTCATGCGCCGACGCTTCTACCGCGCCCCGAGTGGTGTCGT
>JBPCOR010000056.1:0-5872 GCA_051000035.1 Mycobacteriales bacterium
AGAATGTCCGGCCCGACCTTCCGTTCGCTTGCGGGGGCGGCGTGTGCGGCCTTTGCCGCGCCAAGCTCATCGACGGCAAGGTCCGGATGCGCCGCAACTTCGCCCTGGAGCAGGCCGAGCTCGACGCCGGCTATGTGCTGACCTGTCAGTCGCTGCCGGAGTCCGGCGTCGTCACCGTCGACTACGACGCCTGACCCCGGGCCGCCACGCCGACTTTGCGGTGTCGAGGTCGCACCGCGATATCGGGTCGCGCGCGATTCAATCGCGTGCTTGACCCCGCACCGAGGCGCGGAGCACAGTGGTCGAACACCGTTACACAACGACGTCCGCGACCGTTTCCCCGATTCACGAGGAGCACCATGACCCAGGTCGACCCCCCGAGCCCGGCCTACCCAGATCCGCCACCGCACTGGCCGAGACCCACCAGACAGCGACCGGGGACGGTGTGGCCGCCGGGACCGTCTACGGGCGCTGCGGTGGATACGACGGATTCCTGGCGGTCGCGCGCGACATCCTGACGTTGCACCACGCCAATCCGATGCTGGAACCGCGATACGGAATGCCAAGAAGAGCGACGAGGAGCTCGCCGAGCTCGGCGCGGACCTTTCGTCGTCGGTGACCGGCGGATCCGAGGCCTACCCGGGTATGGATATGAAGACGTGCACACCGGCATGAATGTGCATGCGGATGAGTTCGTCGCCGTTCTCGACGACATCCTGACAGCGCTGGAGCAAAACGGGTCACCAGGGAAGACCGCGACACCATCCTCGGGCTGAATTACGGGCTGAAGCCCGACATCATCGGCGGTTGAGCGTCGGCGGGCTCGCCAGCAGGGGCGGCTGAGGACCGTCGCGTGTCCTGGTTCACCACCGCGACGTCGTAGCGAGGGCGGTAGCTGGTGGCTCAGCACGGTCACATTCCCGAGGAGCCGGATGTCAGCTGACGAGGCACGCGGCACGACGACCCTGCGGTCGGGCAGTGTGCGATTTCTCGGAACCGTCGGCTCTGCCGTCGGCATCCAGGCACCAGCGGGGGGTGTGAGCTTCCTGCCGGCCCTGATGGCCGGGATCGTCGGCGTGGCGGGCCCGTTCGCGTTCGGCTCCGCGGTGATCGTGATGCTCTTCGTCGCCTACGCATTTGTCGTGTTCACCCGCGAATTCGCCTCTGCCGGGTCGGTGTGGGCATTCTGCGGGCGCGCGGTCTCACCGGCGTACGGCTTCCTCTGTGCCTGGCTGCTGATCTTCGTCTACGTTGCCTACGCCGGCTCCGTGTTCGCGTCCAACGCCAACGGCCTGGTGACTCTGGTGGCTCCGAGCCTGCTCGGGGGGCACGGCTGGTTGCTCTTCGCTGCCGCGTTGTGGGTCGTCACGATTACGCTGACCCGCTACTCGATTCGCATCTCGACCGGCCTGGTTATTCTGCTGGAGTTGGTCTCGCTGATAGTGGTGGCGGTCGTGGCGGTCGCGGTTGTCTCCCATGGTGGCGCGGGCGGTGACACGGTGAGCCGGCTGTCCTATCACCCGTTCAGTCCGGGCAGCATTCCAGTCGCCACCCTCGGCCTCGGCCTGGTTTTCGCGTTCACCGGTTTCTCCGGGTTCGAGGTCGCGGCCACGTTGGGCGAGGAGTCGCGTGCGCCGACCCGGATCATTCCGTGGGCGATGGTGGTGGCATTGGTCGTCAGCGGCGGCGTCTACACGGCGCTCTCCTACGTCGAAACCGTCGCGTATAAGAGCCCTGACGCGCTCGCGGCGGCCGCCGAGCACGGTGTTCCGCTGGCAACCACCGCGACCGCGTTCGTCGGCTCGGGGTTCGGCACCGCGATCAACGTCGCTGCGGTCATCAGCGGGTTCGGCGCGCAACTAGCCACGATGAACGGAGCGACCCGGCTGCTCTTCGCGCTCGCACGATCGCGCCTCGCCCCGGCCCCGCTCGCCGTGACGCATCCGCTGCACCGTACCCCGACCCGCGCGCTTGCCGTGATAGCGGTGGCGACCATCGGGCCCGTCTTTGCGCTGTATTTCCGCCCACCCCTGCAGGTGTTCGCCGACCTCGCGACGTACGGCGCCGACGTCATCGTGGTCGCCTACCTGCTGACGGTGCTCGCGGCGATCGCTTTCACTGCGCGCCGGCGGCCGCTGCGGCCGATCCGGCTGCTGCTGCTCGTGATCGGGGCCGTGCTGATGGGATATGTGATCAAGACGACGGTCTACCCGCTGCCCGTCCAGATGCCGCCGCGGCTCTACCTCGAGGCCGCCGCGGCCACCCTGCTCGCCGGTCTGGCCGTGGTCGCTGTGGTGCGGTTGCGTGCCCCCGGCCGGCTCACCACCGCCTCGATGCTCACCACCGAGCCGGGCCCCTCGACCTGACACGCCGGGCGGCTGCTCGCCGGTTCAGCGGTCGAGCAGCTTGCGCACCGCGACCCGGTCGACCTTTCCAGTGGCATTTCGGGGGAGAGCGTCGACCACCAGTAGCCGCCGCGGCCGCGAGTGCACCGGCAGCAGCGTCCGAACGTGCGCCCGCAGGTCGCCGACGTCCAGCCGCACACCGGCCGATGCGACGACACAGGCCCCGACGATTTCGCCGGCGATCCCGTCGGCCACGCCGACAGCTGTCGCGGATTCCACCCCGGGGTGCGACACGAGGGCGTTCTCGACGTCGGCGGGATAGATCTTCACCCCGCCGCGAATGATCATGTCCTTGACCCGGTCGACGATCCGCAGAGAGCCGTCGGCATCCAGGCGTGCCACGTCGCCGGGGCGCAGCCAGCCGTCCGCGGCCAGCGCGACCGCCGTCGCGGCCGGGTCGTTCCAGTACCCCGGCGTGACGGTCGGCCCACGCACCAGCAATTCGCCGGTGCGCTCGTCCAGCCGCACCTGGGCCGACGCGGCCGGGCGCCCGACCGAATCCAGCCGGCCGGCGAGGTCCTCGTCGGGTAGCGCGGCGATGACGCCGCCGGTCTCGCTCATGCCGTAGATGTTGAACAATCGCAGGCCGGGCAGCCGCTCCCGTAGCTCCCGAACCGTCGCCGCGGGCATCGGGGCGCCGCCGAAATACGCCGCGCGCAGGGTCGCCGTCGCCGGGCCGCCGAACCCCCGCTCGCGCAGCAGCAGCGAAAAGATCGACGGCACGACATCGATGACGCTCACGCCGAATTCGCCGATGACCCGTAGTAGCGTGGCCGCGGAGAAATGGGGCATCGGGACCGCGGACCCGCCGGCGAGCATGAACGGATTCAGCTGCGAAATGTGCCCGGAAACGTAGGAGAACGGCAGATGGATCGCCGTCCGGTCAGCGGGCGTGAGGTCGAGCAGATCGCGATAGAACGCCGCGATGGTCATGGTCGCGCGGTGGGTGACCATGGCCGCCTTCGGCCGCCCGGTCGTCCCGGAGGTGAAGACGACAGCGTAGGCATCCTCCGGCGAGGGTGGCGGGCATCGCTCGTCCCACTCGAGGCGGTGGCCCACCAGGTGATCGTCGACCGGCAGCGCGCCATGACCGAGTGCGCCGAGGAACTCCTCGCCGCCGAGCACGACCGCGGGTTCGATGTGGTCGAGCAGAGCACCCCACGCCGGACTGTCCAGGTTCGTCGGCAGGCCGGCGAATATGTAACCGGCGCGGGCGCAGGCCCAGATCGCGACCGCGATGTCCGGACCGTTGCGCAGACATACCGCGAGCCGGTCACCTGGCCGCATCCCGAGCGTCGAGAGCTGGGTGGCCGCGCCCTCGACCAGCTCGGCGAATTCGGCGTACCCGATTCGCGACTTCCCGCCGATCAGCAGCGGCTGGTCTCCGAAGAGGCGCCGCCCCCGGTCGAGGTTGTCGACGATGGTGGCAGGGACGGCGGCCTCTTCGGTGCTCAACGGCGCTCGATCAGCGACCCAGGAAGTCGAGCAATGCCTTGTTGAACCGCTCGGTGTGCGACGCATTGATGCCGTGCGGGCCACCGGCGATGACGACCAGTTCGCTGCCGGCGATCGCCTCGTGGGTGCGCCTGCCGCTGACCTCGAACGGCACGATGCCGTCGGAGTCGCCGTGGATGATCAGCGTCGGGATGGTGAACGCCTCGAGGTCGCCCCGGAAGTCGGTGCGCCCGAAAGCCCCGATGCAGTCCAGGGTGCCCTTGGGCGAGCCGAAGGCCGCGATGTCGCGGTTGTAGAGCCGCTGCGCCTCGCTCACCAGGTCGCTGTTGTCGCCGGCCGTGAAGAAGTTGGTGGTGAATCCGTCCAGGAAGGCGATCCGGTCACCCTTGACGCCGTCCTCGAACTGCCCGATGGTCGCGTCGTCGAGGCCACCGTCGGGATTGTCGCCGGACTTGTAGAGGTACGGCGGCACGGCCGATGCGAAGACCGCTCTTGCCACTCGCGTGGTGCCGTATCGGCCGACGTAGCGTGCGACCTCGCCGCCGCCCATCGAGAATCCGACGAGGGTCACGCCGGTCAGGTCCAGATGCTCGAGCAGCGCATGCAAGTCGGCCACGAACGTGTCGTAGTCATAGCCGTCCCAGGGCTGTGACGACGCGCCGAAGCCGCGCCGGTCGTAGGTGATGACCCGGTGCCCGGCATCGATCAGGGCGGGCAGCTGGGCCTCCCACGAACGGCTCGAGAGCGGCCATCCATGGATCAGCACCACCGGGTCGCCCTCGCCGCGGTCGTCGAAGTGCAGCTCGATCGGCTGGTCATTCTCGGTACCGACTAGCAGTGCTGCCATTCCTGCGCCTCCAAGGTTGCGTGGATGGTCTGACGTCAAGACGACCGTACTCGATTCAATCGTGCACGACTGATCGGGTCGATGCCTCCAGGCGGCGGGCAAGTGCCCGCAGCTGCCTGACCAGCGCGGCCTGACCGATCTCGGACAGCCCGACGGCACCGCAGATCTCGTCCGGCACGCCCGCCGCCTGACGGCGGGTCGCCCGCCCGAGCGGCGTGAGACCGATGCGGACGGTCCGCTCGTCGCGCACATCTCGGGTGCGGGTGACCAGACCGAGCGCTTCGAGCCGCTTCAGCAGGGGCGACAGCGTATTGGAGTCCAGACCCAGCCGAGCGCCGATCTGGCCGACCGTCTCCCCGTCGTCCTCCCAGAGCAGGACCATCACGACGTACTGCGGATAGGTCAGACCCAGGTGGGACAGTGCCGGGCGATAGCGGGCCGTCATCGCGCGGGAAGCGTTGTACAGAGCGAGGCAAAGGCGCTCGTCGAGGGGAATGTCCGTGCTGACGCTGCTCATTCGCCAACGTTAGTACGTCGCGCACGATCTGATCGCACCCGGCGAAGGGGCCGTCAGTTTCATCCCGGGTGAGTCGGGCGGGCGTGGTCGCCCGGAGCACCGACTTGCGTCGGCGACCCAGCGCCGCCGGCTTCGTTCCGGCGAGGCCGGATGTTGTGCGTCGTACCCGTCGCAGCGGGTGATCGCACCGGTGCGGCGAACAGCGATCGGGTCGGCGGTGGCTTGACGTCGCGGCTGCCCCTGAGCATGAGAGGTGTCGGTCGCGTCGGGGTGGGACCGATGCAGGAGATCTGTCAGTCATGGCGAGGATGATCCAGCGCGTGGCCGGTTCCGGTATTGCATCGTCTCGACGGTCCGCGGTCGGGCCAGCTCCGGGGAGTGCTCGCCCGGCCGGACCGCGTCATCTTTGCGCTACGCCGACAGCCGCCGGCGCCGGACCTCGCGTGGTGCATCGAGAACTACTGGATCCTCGAGTGGCACCGCGCGGGTCTGCCGCGCGAGGCCGAGGTGCTGCCGCATCCGAGCGTCAACCTGGCCCTGGAGGACGGCACCCCTGAACGTCCACGGACCGGCGTTCGACGTGTTCCGCCGCCGGTTGGTCGGCGCCGGGCGGGTCCTCGGGGTCAAGTTCCGGCCGGGCTGCTTCCG
>JBPCOR010000061.1:0-4178 GCA_051000035.1 Mycobacteriales bacterium
GCTACTGCGACTTCAACACCTATACCCCCGCCGAGCTCGGCGGCCTGTCGACCTCGACGTACGTCGACGCGGCGCTCGCCGAGATCCGGCTGGCGGGCCACGTCCTCGGGCCGGCGGCGCCGGTGGCGCAGACGGTCTTCGTCGGTGGCGGTACGCCGAGCATGCTGCCGTCGGGTCATCTCGCCGTCCTGCTCGAGGCGGTCCGCGAGACCTTCGGGCTCGCTGCCGGGGCCGAGGTCAGCACCGAGGCCAACCCCGAGTCGGTCACCGCGGCCTACCTGACCCGGCTGCGCGAGGCCGGGTTCACCCGGGTGAGCCTCGGGATGCAGTCCGGCGCCGAACACGTGCTCGCCACCCTGGACCGCCAGCATTCACCCGGGCGGGCGGTTGCGGCGGTCACCGAGGCGCGCAGCGCGGGATTCGAGCACATCAACCTGGACCTCATCTACGGCACGCCCGGGGAGACCGAACGGGACTGGCAGACATCCCTCGACGCCGCGGTCGCGGCCGGGCCGGATCACGTGTCGGCGTATGCCCTCGTCGTCGAAGAAGGCACGGCGCTGGCCCGGCGGGTGGCCCGTGGGGAGATCCCGGCCCCGGACGACGACGTGCTCGCTGACCGGTACGAGCAGGCCGACCGGGCACTCGGGCGGGCCGGCCTGCGGTGGTACGAGATTTCCAACTGGGCCCGCACCGAGGCGGCGCGCTGCCGGCACAACGAGCTGTACTGGACCAGTGGGGACTGGTGGGGTGTCGGGCCCGGCGCGCACAGCCACATCGGCGGCGTGCGGTGGTGGAACGTCAAGCACCCCAGGGCCTACGCCGCGCGCCTGGAGGCGGGCGAGACACCCGCGGCCGCGCGGGAGATCCTCGACGACGCGACCAGGCGGTCCGAGCGGGTGCTGCTGCGGATCCGCCTCGCCGACGGCGTGCCGCTCGCCGAGTTGTCCGCGGGACGCCGCGCGGTCACCGACGCGATGGTGACCTACGGCCTGCTCGACCGGGCCGCGCATGCCGGGGGCCGCGCCGTCCTCACCCTGCGCGGCCGGTTGCTCGCCGACTCCGTGGTGCGTGAGCTGGTCGACTGAGCGACGTGACAGTCGCCGACGCACTTCCGTGCGTGGAGGCGACCTGACGATCGCCGACGGTGGCGATGACAGGTGTCACGTCGAACACCGGATCGACGGCACTGCCGGCACGGCCGTGCCGTCTCTAGCGTTGTGGCCATGACGAATCCCGCCGCCCCGGCGGCCGTCGACACGGCCGCACCCGCGGCCATCGAGATCGACGGCCTGCTCGCCCGCTACGGCTCGCTCACCGCCGTCGATGACGTGACCCTCTCGATCCCGCTCGGCCAGACCGTCGCTCTGCTCGGCCCGAACGGCGCCGGGAAGACGACCATCGTCAAGCACCTGCTGGGCCTGCTGAACCCCGCCCAGGGCACCGTGCGGGTGCTCGGCAAGCAACCGCGCCGCGCGATCGCCGCCGGCGACATCGCGGCCATGCAGCAGGACGGCGGGCTGATGGAGGGCATCACGGTCCGCGAGTTGCTGACCTTCGTGCGCGGGCTCTACCGAGACCCGATGCACATCGACGACGTCATCGAGGTCGCGAGCCTGCCCGACATCCTCGACCAGCGGGCAGATGGGCTGTCCGGTGGTCAGACCCAGCGGGTGCGCTTCGCGCTCGCGATCGCCGCCAATCCACGCATCCTGGTCCTCGACGAGCCGACCGCTGCGCTCGATGTCGAGGCACGTCGACTGTTCTGGTCCAACATGCGGGAGTTCGCCAGCAGCGGCCGCACCATCCTGTTCGCGACGCATTACCTCGAGGAGGCCGACGCGGTGGCCGACCGGGTGGTCGTGATCGCCCGGGGCAAGGTTGTGTCCGACGGCTCGGTCACCGAGTTGAAGGCCGGTGTGGGCGCGCGCACCGTGCGGTTCACCGACGTCACGGGCGCTGACGACGGGCTGCGGGAGCTTCCCGCGGTGTCCACTGTGGAGCGTCACGGCAACACCATCACGCTGCAGACGTCCGACCCGGAGGCGACGCTGCGGGCGCTGCTGCGCATCCGCGACCTGGTACCGGACCTGGAGGTGCGCGGCGCGAGCCTGGAGGACGCGTTCCTCGCCCTCACCTCAGACGACGGCGACGTGGCGCCGGTGGGCTGACGTCAGCCGGCGCCGAACCGCTGACCGCGAACTCGACCACAGGGAGAGAGACTTCGATGCTTGCATACGCCGGGCTGAATCTGCGGGCTCTGGGCCGCAACAGGCGCTACCTGTTCTTCATCGTGCTCATGCCGCTGCTGTTCTACGTCGCGTTCACCCAGATATTCAAGAACAGCGGCACCAAGGCGGAGGAGGCGAAGTACTACCTCGAATACATGGTGTCGATGTGTGCGTTCGGCGCCATGGGGGGTGTGTTGAACGCGACCGGCCCGGCGATCGCCAACGAGCGCAAGACCGGCTGGCTGCAGCAGTTGCGGCTCACCCCGATGCCGGACCGGTCGGTCTTCGGCGGCAAGGTCATCTCGGCCATGATGACGGCGTTGCCCGCCCTGATCCTCGTTACGGTCGTCGCCCGGCTGGTCAACAACGTGGATCTCTCGGCCGCGCACTGGGTCGAACTGATCGTTTTCATGTGGCTCGCGACGATTCCGTTCGCATCCCTGGGCGTGCTGATCGGCTACCTGGTCGAGGGTGAGTCGGCGCGGATGTTGACGCTGATCCTCTATTTCCTGTTGTCCATCTTCGGCGGTCTCTGGGTGCCGATCAACCAGATGGGAACCGGGCTGCGGCATTTCGCCAAGGCACTGCCGTCCTACCGGGTCGCCGAACTCGGCACCAACGTCGCTGAGAGCCGCCCCTTCGATTCCGGCGGCGTGCTTGTCCTCGCGGTCTACGCCGTCGCGTTCGCAATCCTCGCCACCCTTCGGATCCGGCGCGCGGGCGGGGTCACGGGCTGAGCCGCGGCGTAGGTTTGGCGCACCGTACGGCGGAAGGTGGGACGGCGTGAACTCAGCCGATGTCGAGGGGCTACTCGACATGCGGCGGCGCTACATGGCCTGGGGGCTGGTATATCTCGTCTTCCTGACCTATCCGGTTGTCTACCTCGCGACCACCGACCTGCCGGCCGGGTCGCTGGCACTCGGTTCACTCGCGCTCCTGACATTCATCCTGCTCTACGTCTGGCTGATCCTCGGGCAGCCCGTCATACATCCCCGGGCCGGGCTGGTCCGCCGCGAGCGAGTTCCGACGCGGGTCGTGATCGTTCTCCTCGTCCTGCTCGCGATCGTGCTGCCGCTCGTCTTCGACAACAGCTTCGGCGGGCTGATGATCTACGCCAGCTGCGCCTGCGCTGCAAGGCTTCCGCGCCGAACGACGTTGCTCGCCATTCCGTCGCTGGCCGCCGTGACCGTGCTGGTGCTGCTCGCCGACCACTCCGATTCGAGCACGCTTCTCACCATCTCCGTCATCACCCTGATGGCGCCGTTCGGCATCATCGGGATCGCCCGGATGGGCGGCCTGATCCGGGAGCTCGCGGCCACCCGGGAGGAGAACGCACGGCTCGCGGTTGCCGAGGAGCGGCTGCGGTTCGCCCGGGATCTGCACGACCTGCTCGGCCACAGCCTGTCGCTCATCGCGCTGAAGGCCGAGTTGGCCGGCCGGCTGGTCGGCCGCGACCCAGCCCGGACGGCCCGGGAGATCGAGGACATCTCCTCGGTGGCCCGGCAGGCGCTGGTCGAGATCCGGGAGGCGGTCAGCGGGTACCGCAGGTCGTTCTCCGAGGAGGTGGCGGGCGCCCGGAGTGCGTTGGAGGCGGCCGAAATCTCGGTGCGCCTGCCCGATCCGGGCGCGCCGTTGCCGGCTCCGGTCGAGTCACTGCTCGGCTGGGCGGTGCGCGAGTCGACCACCAACATCCTGCGGCACAGCCGGGCGACCATGGTGCAGATGACGCTCCGGCACCGCCGGGACCGGGTGGAGTTCGTCGTGGACGACGACGGGATCGGACCGTCCACAGTGCACGACGGCCCGGCACCCGACCCGGCCGGCTCGAAGTCGAGCGGGCACGGGCTGCGTGGCCTGACCGAGCGGATGACGGCTGCGGGCGGCACCTGCACGACCGGGCCCCGGCCCGGCGGGGGATTCCGGCTGACCGTGACGGTGCCACTCGAT